>CANILH010000033.1 GCA_947468665.1 Oligoflexales bacterium
ATCGTTTTTCAAAATCTCACTGGTCTATGAGAACAAGGCGGCCACGAAGCCGATGGGATATGTGGCGGTGATTATGCCAAACGTTACGGTTGACGGACTCGACCCTTTGGAAAACCACCGCAAGACTTGTGCTGAGCAGAAAAATTTCACCACTGGAAAATTACCGAATAAATGGGGCCCCTACCGTAAAACAATTCAGGAGATAGAGACTACAGCCGGCTTAAGCTTTCCAAAACTGGCAAAGGTTCCTGAATTAAGGTTTCCAGCAGCTAAATAATTAACTGGGCATCAAAATTGGAGGTATTTATGTATTTACTCTGTCGTTCCCGGGTCATAAACATTGCGATTGCCACCGTGTCCCTCCTCGCTATAAGCGCATGCGGCAAGAAGAAAAGCAATTCATCGGCCAGCCTGACCCTGAAAGTCGCGAAGACAGGCTCAACCAGCATGACCTCACTCTCTGACTCGGTTCAGGACTTGACTGCTACCGCACTGGGCAACAAATCATTTACACCCGACTCATTTAAAATGTGGATTGATACAATAGTCCTCCAAAATAGTGATGGCACTTCGAATCAATTCTATACGTGCGAAACAAGCGCAGCTGATTGCGAAGTGGATTTCGCGGACGCAGCCTCAATAAAAAAGCTTCAGGACAAGCTTAACGCCGTGTCTATTGCGACCGGGACATATACGAAAGTATGGTTATCATGTAACCCAAATGGCGCTGGCTATGTCAAATTCAAGGGCCACGCCACCGTAAATGGCGTCACCAAATACACTGTGGACCCAGCCTCAAACAGCGGAAACCCAGTGACAACCGATAGCGCTAAAAACAGTGAAATCAATTTATCCAATGTAGGCTGTGGCTTGACCATGCCTCTATCAAAAACCCTTACAGTCGCTGATAAAGACACTGTTCTCATCACAATGTTTTCTGATCTCACCAACAGCGTGTACTTCGCGGCAAACCAATCTGGTGGCATGGGAGGATGTAAAATCCCAACCGGCGCAAGCTCTGGGGACGGCTTTTGCATGAACTATCCCAGTGTGTTCCCTTTCTTTGGTGAGACTACCCCAACCGTTGAGAACTATCTCGTAGCCCATAGGTCAGACGCCTCTGTTCTAAGTCAGGCCATTGCCAACACACACATAAAAATCATCAAAGATTCGACAGGAACTCCATTCTGGGCGTCCTTTAACATGTACTACACCGAGACAACTCCTGACGCGAACCAGGACGGCGCTGCCAGCTACGCCAACAGCGTAACTAGTTTTTCGGTAAACGCTGACAGTACTCTGACTATGAAGTCGCAGGACTATGGATTCACCGCGTTTAAACGAGCCGATCACACGGGCGATGTTGTCTCAGGAACCATTGTTAATGGTGCCGGCACTTCGACACTTTCGACGTACCATTATCACGCGTACGCATACACACCCTGATAGACTTGCGCTCAATAGAACAAAAGTACTTTAAGACAGAAACACAAAAGGCGTTCCGGGTTTAATCCCGGAACGCCTTTTTAAATTCAAGGTCAGAAATTTAGCGACACTTTCTCAGGATCTCGTCGCAGCTTCCTGAGCAGCATTCCCAGCCCACCTGGCATATCTCTCTTGATGCCAGGCACCCACCCTCTCCGGCCTGACACAGCCCGTCAAGTCCGCAATGATTCGAACAGCACTGCCAACCCACATCACAGCTCTGACGGGCGCCGCGACACTGAGGATTCGCGTTGCCGCCGTCGTTACCTGGAGCTGGAGCCGGCGCAGGAGCTGGCACAGGTGCTGGCGCAGGACGTGGTGGATTAATTACAGGTCGTCCTGGTACCGACCCGACATCGCCTTGCGGCTGGTTATCCATATTGTATTCTCCACCACATGGGCCAGGATAATCCTCTGGGTATAAATCTGGATGCTGCCTCTGTTGCTCCACCACACATTTTGGATCCGCTCCGAGACACGCGGGCCAAAGAGACTCGTCATACCAATTGGGGCTCATAACCTGACGAAGAATCGTGAAGCACTGCCGGGGAGTCATGCCCCCGGGGCCTGGCTGGTTGACGTCAACAGCGGCAAGTGACATCGACAAGGTCATAAAGGAGAAAACTAAAACTGTCGAAAAAGAGGAAAGTCTGAGAATCATTTATCACCTCGATTGTCCTGACCAGACCAATGTCCGGGCCGGAATTCAGCAAAAGCTACCACGCGATAATCTTATTCGCTATACTTCCCTCAAGCCCGATCACCATTGGAGGACTCCCATAATGAATAACGATAAAGTCCAGATTTCCCTTGAGCTGCCAGCGTCCAAAATTCAATTGTCGCTTGCGGGAAAAATCGCCGGCTATGAACATGTTATGATTCGTCCCCTTGTCCTGACCGACGCTCCGGAGGTCACCCTGGCGGTGGAGGAGAGCTAGCTTCTTTCTGTCTCCTTATTTCGACCTGTTCCTGATTGGTAGGCCTACAAGTACACCCGGTGATATAACCGACTTGTCCGCTGCGGGAAGAAGGTTGGCGTAATCGTCCTTGTGTTTAGCCCGCTCGAGAACTTCATTATCAAAGAGACGCCAGCAGCCTGAGGGATGGTCTAAGCTTCCCCGAAAAGCGAGACCTTCAGAATCCGTGGCCGTGGCAGAAGTGAATTTCGCTCTACATTGTTTGAGATCTTCGTTCGCTGTTGGTTCCCACACCCAATTGAAATGTACGGGGTGGAACCTAGCTCGCAAATAAAATTCAAATCCAACCTCGTCAGCTTCCTGCTCTGTCCAGTTGCTAGCAACGTCTGAGGAAACAATCGATCGCTCAAGAGCGGCGATTCGATCTCGCGCTGACTGGCGTTCAATAGAAATCTCTAGCAGTCGAGCCTCTACTTCAGATTTTTTTTGGTGCAAGTCTACCAACAATTGCTGTCGCTCTTTTGGCATCTGTGCCAATGCATCTGCGACTGCTTTTGTCTTCCCGTCCTCCGCAAGGTTTAAATTCTGACTAAGCGTCAAAATTTCAACTTCGAGCGATTCCCTTTGCTTTATAACGGACGCTCGATCTGCTATGCTCTTTAGCCTTGCACCTTCCTTTTCATTGGGCGAGAGCTTTTGCCCTTCAGAGCTCTTTAAGTAATCAATAAAATTGCGATACGCCAGGTCCTCTTGGCGTTCAAGTTTCGACTTTTCAGATTCCTTTAATGACAAATCCACTTTGATTTTCTCAATTGAGTCTCCGTATCGGCTTGAGAGAGACCGCGCCAACCATTCTGCTTCCGCCTTATCGATTTCGTTACTGACGGCGTTCGAATTATCATTCAAACTCTGTTCTTGGCTTCCCCAGATTTTTGATTGCAAATCAAAGTCGGAAGTCATTTTTTGCCACTCAGTATTTTGTTGGACAAGGGGGTGCTTCATTTCAATATGATTCATAGTGATATGCGCGAGCTCGTGCGATACCACTGCCGCTACCTGCGCATCATTGCTTACAGACTTCAAAAGATATGAACTCACAACTATCGCACCATTTGTTGGGTTAGCATGGGCGTTTAGCTTAGCCGTGTCAAAAGTCATGATGCAAAATTTTTCGGGGGACAGTTCACCCTTAAATGTTTCCGGGTTTTCTTTCATCACATAATGCATTATTTGCGTTAGATAATCGTCCTCTGCCTTGAACCTAGGACTTGAGTGGATTCCCAATCCGTCTCCAGCTGCAGTGCAGCCTGACAGTTCATTATCCCGCTGTCGAGTCGTCTTGCCATATTCATGTTTAACCTTGCTATTGCTGCCTCTCGCCTTACATCCAACGGCAACACAAATCACGGTGAGAGGGGTGAGTGTATTTCGAACGAAAGGGCTCATCACAACGTTACTCCTAAGATCACAATCTGTTAAAGGTTACACTCGGAGTTATGTCGGTAAGTATAACTGAACACAGGGTATTGGAGAAGAAAGGCTTTTTGTCCATGGCGGGGGAGGAACGGGCGGGTTTTGTCTGGAGTGATGAATATTTGCTGGTTTGAGGGGTGGGCGCTGATAAGCCTTAACCCGCGTCGCGTCATCCTGCCTCTGGCGTCACCCGCCCCGCTCGTCCAAACTGTCGAAGGTAAAGCCTTTTATTTAGTCGCTACCTGCGACACAAATGTAACGACTAATTTGAGTGCAGTTAACCGCAAGAAGCCCGCGGTAGCCGCGTGGGTAAGGGACTCGAAGTGGGCAGTCAATCTCACGGCATGATTCCCAGAGCGTCAACATATCCTCGGACAGCGGCGCCCCAATCCGGACCATGTGACCCGTCTCGGGGTGCAGACTGTCCGCCACCCCCGACCCATTTTTTGATGCGGATTTCGCTATCCTCAATTAAGCCAAGCCACAGTGCTGCGCGTAAACATGTAGACCACCCGCAACATCGTGATAGAGATAACGTGATGATATATCAGAGATTACGAATTGTTGGGAATTACGCGTACAAAATCCGCCTGTGGCCTCGTTTAAATAGGTCGTTGATG
This sequence comes from Oligoflexales bacterium, assembly GCA_947468665.1. Lineage (GTDB taxonomy): Bacteria > Bdellovibrionota_B > Oligoflexia > Oligoflexales > RGVZ01 > CAMDKS01. The sequence continues at coordinate 4,496 of CANILH010000033.1, forward strand.
CTGATGGATAACCCATCAGCTCGGCATTCAAGAGAGACAATTGCATGTGACTACAATTGTGGCTACAATAGTTCTTGAGGGCGAAGTTAGTGTCGGTCGGTTTTTTGTCATAGGAGTCATTCATGCGCAAACAAGCGAAGAGCGAGACGTCAAAAGTTGGCGTACGTGAATTAAAAAACAAAGCGAGCCAAATTCTGAAACGAGTCAGAGAGAAACATGAAACATGGACTGTGACGCTCGATGGCGTTGATGTAGCGATAATTAGCCCCGCGGTACAAACGTTATCATCCTCCGAGATCAAGGACCACCGACAGGATGTATTATTGGCGATCGACGAACTGGCGGCACAAATTTCTAAGAAGTGGTCCGCAAATAGCGACGACACTTCAGTTGAAGCTGTAAGAAAAGTGCGGAGGTAGTTTGATATGCCAGTCATTGATGCCGGCGTTCTGGTTGCTCGGCTCCATAGTACCGACAAGTTTCATGAGACATCGGTCGCTATCTTTGAAAAATTAATCGAGAACGGAAAAATATTGCGTATTCCTTCTTTAGCCTTTATCGAAGTTGCCGCTGCTGTTCGTCGGCAAACCAAGTCCACGCCACTCGCCAACGCCGCACTCCACGCACTAAAAAATTTGAGGATGGAAGTGTGGGATCTTGACGACGTTCTCACGCGTTCTGCTGAGAGAATCGCGGCAACCACTGGCATGCGTGGAGCGGACGCGGTGTATGTGGCGGTTGCAATGGAGTCCGGAGATAGCCTGGTAACTCTTGACGCTGAACAGAGAAAGCGCGCCGCGGAATTCGTGGACCTATTTTAAGACGCTGACGCCTTGCCCGACAACTCGGACAGAACTAGGGAACTCAAGTGAGAAATTAGGCTATTTTGGAGAGTTAAGAGTGCACTTTAGAGATGAACTGAAGTGCCGGTTCATTACGCCAACTCACGGTCAGAGGCAGGACAAAAACGGGGAGATTCAGGCTGATAAACTTAGCCTCATCCCTTGCCCAGTCTTTTTCGGTCGTAATGACAGCGTCAAACTCCGATGTACGGGATAAAACATCCCCTGCGTTAAATGTCTGATGATCCGGGTAGATGAATGTCTCGACAGCGAGAACGCCCCTTCGCCCAAGAGCACTCTGAAAATCGGCCGGCCGGGCGATCCCTGATACTAATGCCCACCGCGGTGACGGACCAACCGGAGGACCCGCGACCTGCCTCGGTGCCTCAGACTCAAATGACGCGACATAAACCGCGCATTGAGGAGCCACGCTACGAATCAAAGTCCGGGCCGCCGCGATATGAAACTCCTGACTAGCCTTGGTAAGAACTACCGCGTGAGCCCGTCGAAGCGCCGTCAGAGGCTCCCGAAAAAGTCCCGCCGGCAAAAGATCTCCGTGAACACCACGTGCGTCAACCACAACAATATCCTGGTCACGCTCAATCGCCCTGTGCTGAAACCCATCATCAAGAATCCAGTGGGTGACTGACTTTGCGGGCCCAGCTGCGAGGAAATCCCTGACCGCATCAAAACGCTTCGCGCCGACAATCACAGGAACCCCAGGGAGCGCGAGTGACTGCATCCGTGCCTCATCCGCCACAACACCACTTCGACTTACACCCGCGATCACACGACCATCCATCAGCACCTGAAATTCCTTCGCGGCAAGTCCGCTCCGGTAGCCCCGGGAGACAACGGCAGGTGTTCCGCCGGCCGCGAGAATCCGTCGGGCAAAATCAATCACGAGAGGTGACTTTCCAGTTCCACCAACTGCGATATTACCAACCGAGATGACAATTCCGGGCAGTTTGTGCCGCGTCATAAAACCAGCATCGTAAAACCAGTTGCGAATCCCGACGAACAACCCGAATAGCCACGAGAGCGGCAGTAGAAGTTTCCAGGCAACGGGCGGCAACTGACTCATGTGTCACTCCCCGTATTCGCGAAGGCTCTATAGCGCTCGTTGTTCATCAGTTTACTGTGAGTTCCGGTCATGATGACAGCACCGTTTTCCACAAACCAAACCTGATCGTACAATTCAAGCCAACGCAACCTGTGGGTGACAGCAAGTAAGATGGTGCCTGTCTCGTGAACGGTGCCGATTAAACGCGTCGAGATATCATGCTCGGTCGCAACGTCAACGGCGGACGTCGCCTCGTCGAGCATGAGTATCGACGGCCTGCGCAGAATCGCCCGGGCGATCACCAATCTCTGAATCTGCCCACCGGATAAATTAGTCTCGAGAGGATTAAATCTGGACTCCAGTCCCTGGGGCAGCCCCCGTACCGCCTCCTCAAGATTTACCACTCGAAGAGCGCCCCAAAGCATCTCATCGGTCGTTACTAACCGGATATCTTCCGGCAGGCCATAAAGCAAATTCCCGCGAAGAGTGTCCTTAAATAAAAACGGCGACTGACTAACCAGGGTTGTGTGCCCTGTGATCTCCCGCCATGGCATGGACGCGTCCCAATGGGAGGGGGCGACCAGGCCCGCGAGACTTTTTACAATAGTGCTCTTACCTGCTCCACTTGGCCCGATAATGGCGACTGCCTGACCGGCACCAAGCGCCAGGTTTTGTCCCTTGAACGCCAATCGTTCCCCGTAGGAAACCTCGGCATTTTTAATATCCACCAAGAGTGTGGTTTTAAATTGGTGAGCAAGTTCCGACAATTGACCGGCACCGCCCGAAGATATCGCGGCGTCAACTTCTGCCATGACCGCCATCGAGCGTCTCAGGCCACCAACAGTCTCACTCCAACGGGCAATCTGCTCGCCTAGCTCCCTCACCGGACGCAGAATCAGTCCAAGAGCTACGAAAAACTGCACCACTACGTCTGGTCGCACGTCAAACCCCGGCAGATGTCTGGTCCATCCGTAAATGAAAGCGGCCATCACCGCGAACCCGACCCATTCCATTCCGGGAGCGACCAAGGAGCGCAGGAATATCGATCCGCCCATCATGTCGAGATAAGCGAGATTTCCCTTCTCAAAATGACGACGCTCAAACTCCTCACCATGCTGCGCCCGCATAAAACGAAACCGCTCGCGGATACCAAGCACACGCCCGGCCAGGACACCAAGCTCACGCTGAAACGCTTCTGTAAACCAGGCGATCCGCCGGCCAGCGCGGCCCATCTGCCAGCCTATGATCGGGGCCATCGCGAGTAATACCAGAGCTGCCGGCCAGTGAATCACCGCGAGGGTAACGAGACATGACAAGATCAGCACCCCGTCTTTAACGAAGGCGGTTGAGAAATCCATAAGCCTGGACTGGATGAAAATCGCGTCCGCCATAATGACAGACATCCATTCGCCTGGATCACGCCTCGTCGCGCTAAGCCAGGGCAGAGCCAGAACACCGCCAAATACTTTCTCGCGGTAGTTTTGAGCGACTTTGAGCGAAAGCTTAACCAGCCCCAAATTATATAAATAAGTCGCGAACGCTTTAAATATGCCGGTGATGACAATGGCGACAGGAACAACAATCGCCAGAGTATCCCGCGGTACAGCGACATCCCAGGCAGGCGGCATGTAAACGCGAAACTTATCGGGCAGCATTCCCGCAAGAGGCACCATCACGGCCGAGACATCCGTAAAGAATGCCGCCAAAAATCCTTTTATCAAGAGCAGGGCAAGCCCCTGCGTCACCGCGAGAAACGCCAGCGCAAACGACACCGTCACAAGAACCTGACGCTGTTCCAGCACAGGCTCGAGCATAAAGCGCTTCAGAAACCTAGGAACTGACAGTAGGGCGGACTTTGTCATGCCCGGCTCCCGCGTTTTTTGATATCAGCCAAAATAAGCAATGCGGTACGCTCAGCGGCACCTGGTTCAAGCCGGCTGATGAGACTGTCAAAATGCCCTTTCATAACTCGCCGGGCCTCTGAGTCCGCGGAGAGCTCAAGAACATCCTGGGCGACAGCCACCGGGTCAATTACCTGAATATATTCCCTGACTACTTCCTGATTCATCAAAAGATTGACGAGGCTGACCCATTTTATTTTTACGGCTCGTTTAGCGACAGCATATGTTAATTCATTCATCACATAGACAACCACCATAGGCGTCCCTGCAAGCGCGCACTCAAGTGTCGCGGTACCAGACGCCACAACAGCGCTTGACGACACTTTCATCAGTTCAAGAGACATCCCACTGAGCCACCAGAATCCTTTGGCCTGCCAGCGACTTCCCGCGCCATTTTTACCAGGACTGCCATCAGCATCCGTGACACCTATGATAGGCTCCACGTCGTCCCAGCTGAGCCCCGGCGCCAGAGGGATCACACAAAGCGTATCAGGCTCCCGCCGCTCAATCTCTTTACGAACCGCCATCATCACCGGCAAAATACCTTTGAGCTCCGACAGGCGGCTTCCCGGCAAAAACGCGATCACCTTACGGCCCGACGGCAGACCAAGCACCTCTGGTATGACCTCTAGCTTACTCATACGGTCATAATGCGGAGAACCCACATAGGTATAGGGCACACCGTGCTGAAGGAAAAACTCCTCCTCAAACGGCAAGACCCCGAAAACGCCCGCGAAATTCTCCCGTAATTGAGAGACCCGCGATTGCCCCCACGCCCAGACTTTCGGCGCGACATATTGATAAACAGGAATTCCCCGGAGATGAAGCTGCTCGGCAAGACGAAAATGAAAACCAGGAAAATCCACCAGGATCGCGAAAGCCGGGTTTTCCCGGTCCACCCAGGTCAGAATTCTCTGCTCAAGCATGCGAATATCAGCTATTTTCCTGGCGACTTCCATCACCCCCATCACAGAGAGTTCGGAGATATCTGCCAGAGGCCTCACGCCCGCCCGCGCCATAGTCTCACCGACAATGCCAAAAGGAACAAGATCCGGAAGGGTCCCACGAAGGGAATGCACCAAATCGGCGGCAAGTAAGTCTCCGGAAAACTCTCCAGCAGAGATCAAATAACTCTTGCCGGCACTTAGCGACATAGACCTCGCTCACCATCTTTGAGGAAATCCAGCCAGACTTTCCGGAACTCTGAGTCCGGAACGTCCTTCTGAATTCGGGCGAGCGCGTCATCAAGCGTAAGATTGGAGTCGAACACCAAGTGATACATAGCTTTGATGTCTTGCAGGTCTGAATTACGGATCCCCAGTCTGCGAAGGCCAACAACGTTAAGGCCATTGATACGGGCACGGTCTCCATGAACCATTCCGTAGGGAACAATATCCTGGGTCACCATAGCTCCACCGGCAGTCATCGATAACTTACCAACCCGGCAGAACTGATGCACAGCCGAAAGGCCACCCAGCACCGCACCGTCGCCCACGACCACATGCCCCGCGAAAGCGACACAGTTGGCCGCGATAATGTTGTTTCCCACGATGCAGTCATGGGCCACATGGGCATTCACCATGAACAAATTATCGTTACCAATTTTGGTAACGCCGCCGCCGCCATCGGTTCCAAGCGAGAGATTACAGTATTCACGGAACATATTATTGTCGCCAATAACAAGCTCCGTGTCCTCGCCCTTATATTTCAGATCCTGGGGTCTTGATCCCACGCTGGCAAAGGACGAGAAAAGATTATTTTTGCCGATCCTGACCCTGCCCTTCATGATGACATGAGACTGAACCTCAGTTCCGTCGCCGATGACAACGTCGGAGCCGATAATCGCGTAGGGGCCAACTTTAACACCAGCCCCCAGCTGAGCACCTGTCTCGATAATCGCAGTAGAATGAACGAATGTGTCAGTTGATATATTGGTCATTTCACTTCACTTTAATAACGCGCTGAATTTCACAAACGCCACTTCGACGCCTTCTACGGTCATCGTCGCGTCGAACCAAATAAAGTGCCCGCGGCTCTTCGTCAATTTGAGTTCATATTTTAGCACATCTCCGGGCACAACGGGCTTCCTGAAACGTGCCTCAGATATTTCCGTAAAAAGAATCTGGGTCAGGCTGCCCCTGGTAATGCGCCCCAAAACAGCCGCCGCCTGGGCAGCACCTTCAACAATGACCACCCCTGGGACAATCGGATTACCTGGAAAGTGACCCTGGAGCGCCGGATCACTGATTGTTATGTTGCGGATAGCAACAATGTAGTCACCGGCTTTGGCGTCCAAGACCCGATCAATAAACAGAAAAGGATAGCGATGGGGTATTGCCTGCTGAATCGCGACCACGTCCATGGGCATCTGAAATTCCATTCTGAGTCTCCTTCACCGTGTTCGGGGCGTTATTTCTTTTTGCCGTAGGCCTCGATCACATCTTTGGTGAGGTCAACTGGCTGGCTAAGATAAAGCAGACCCGCGTTATTCACCTCAAACACAACCTCAAGGCCCTTATCTTTGGCCATTTTCTGGACAATTCCCTCGACCTTCGCGGCAATGCCCTGGGTCGCCTTTTGCTCGTCGTGCTTAACGCTCTCGTGAAATGTTGACTCATCATTGCGGAGAGCCAGGAATTTCTCCTGGAAATCTTTTTGTTTATTCATGCGGGCTTCCTCGCTCATAAGAGCTGATTGTCCCTGCCATTCCTTATTCATTTTATCGAGCTCATCGCGGCGTTTATTGAACTCACCTTCTTTGCCCTTGATTTTCTTCTCAAGCTCGGCCCGGGCCGACTTGCCCTCCTCGACGTTCAAAATCACGGCTTGCATATCAATCACGCCGTACTTAGCTGCCAATGCGACATTCGCGCCGAGCGTCATCCCCATGGCGAGTGTCAGTACTTTCAGGCTCTTGATGTTTAATTTTTTCATCTGGATAGCTCCTCTTATAAAATAAATTCATTCACTTCGTTTAACTTAAATCAAAAAGCGACCCGCATCCCCCTCAGAAACCAATCGAGAATATCGGCCGCGCCTCACCCAGTTGACCGTCGACGATGGGGTACGCCCACTCGAATCGGAACGGAGCGATTGGCGTCTGCCAGCGAAAACCAAAACCAACATCTCTGGACATATTTTTCAGCGAGATCAGCTCGGAGTCATCATAGACGCGTCCCATATCCATAAATGTAAGAGCCTTGATGCCCGCCTCTGGAATGAGCGGAATAAAGTACTCGAACTGGAACAGCAACTTCTTATCACCACCGCGGTTATAAGCCTGTGGTTCATAGCCCGGCGCGCGCAGCATATAAAACTTTGGACCAAGGGACTGTCCGTCAAACCCGCGCATGTCATTATAACCACCAAGTCGGTAACGTTCAGCGAACGGCACTGGCTCACCCATATAGGAGTAGATATAGGACAGTGCGCCTGAGAGTCTGAAGTAGGTTCTGTACGTATCCGTAAAATCAATTGGCAGGTAATAGGCCGCATCTATGGAGGTTTCCTGGAATTTATAGTCGCCGCTGAGCACGGGACCGCCCGTGATTTTGTGTGAAACCTTAATTTCGCTGCCCTCTGAAGGGGACATGTTGTTGTCAGTCGCGTAGCGGAAAAGCGAGAAGATCATCGAGCTCTGAAGACCTCGCATCTGGAATTTATCAACCACGTACTGATCGGTTTTCTGTTCGACCTTCGTTAGCTTGTAGGTCACACGCCCAGTGATTTCCTCGATAATTTTCCGGCCGACAAACACACTTCCGCCATAACGTTTTTCATCCATATTAACATCGGTAATAACCTCCTCATACGCGTGAGAATAATCGACATTTGTACCCGCGGACCAATCCGTGTCATAAACCCTCGGGTTAGTGAACCCCAAGTCGAGAGAGTAGGTTTTATCACCGTCCCACTTACCGTGAACACTTGTTTGATAACCGAAGCCATTCTGGTTCTGCTCATCGTAAGCTCCCTGCCCAAAAACGCCGGACTTGGTCGTCCCGCCCTGGGGAGGCGTATAGCCAACACTTGCCTGAAGCTGGCCAGTTGGTTTTTCTTTCACTTTGTATTTGAGATCAAGAATCGTGTCGTCTTTAGTGTCACGTTCTTTCAGGATCTGAATATCCTCGAAGAAACCCAGACGAGTCAATTCCTTCTTGGTATTGGTGAGTCCGGTCGAGTGATAAAGCTCGGCGTCATGAACCCTGAAATCCCGGCGCATGACGTTATCTCGAGTTTTGGTATTGCCAATGATGGTCATATCACCGAAGTAGATTTTTTCACCCTTGGCGATCTCGTAGTTGATATTCGCGAGCTTTTTTTCTTTGTCGTAAGTCACAATTGGTTCAACGTTCGCGTAGGCATAGCCAAGATCCCCGTACTTATCAGTCAGCATCTCAATATCGCGGGTGAACTGCCCGTAACGGAAAAGCTTTCCTGGCTTCAGTTTCATGGCTTTGAAGAGATCTTCTTTGGTGAAAAGAAGATCTCCAGATACGTCCAGGGTCCCAATGTTGTACTGAATGCCTTCCTCTAATTTATAGGTAATCCTGACAAAGTGACGGTCAGGGTCAAGAACCTGGTTAGGCTTGCCGACCTGTACCTCTGCAAACCCGTTGTCCTTATATATCCACTGCAAGTACCCAAGGTCGTTTTTAACGAAGTCATCCTTGAAAAGAGCAGACGATCCGTAGGCAGCAGAACGGGTAAATGGCTGGCTTGCCATTTTCTGAATAAGATCGGAGTCAGAAAAATACTCGTTCCCGATAATTGCCACGTCGGAAACCTGAACCATGCCGCCCTCGTCAACGATGTACTTCAGCGTTACTTCGTTGGCGCCAGTTTTCTCAAGATTGTACGTCACCCGGGCGAGATAAAAACCCTTCTCCGCGTAAACCTTCTCAATCGCCCTGAGATCTCCCGTGATTTTCCCCTCGTTGACGATGGTATAGAGCTTCGTTTCAAGCTTCTCCTTAACATCTTCCTCCTTAACCTCACTCATACCCTCGTAGGAAATAGCCGTGATTGCGGGCTTCTCAGTGACCTGAATCACGAGAACTACGCCCGCTCCGGAAGGCTTCTTAAAAAACCTCATGTCACTGAAATAACCAAGGTCAAACAAAGTCTGCATGTCCTCACGAACCAAAGCGTCCGAAAGGGCTGCGCCCCGACGAGACTTGATAATCGTGATAATCGCGTCTGACTCGACCCGGCCGTTGCCGCGAACAACAATATCCTCAATAACCTCGCCAGCGGCGCGCAGGTCAGTCGCGAAGACCGAGAAAATAAGCGCGACAAACGCGATGTAACTATAAAAATACTTCAATGGGTCACTCCATCACGCGCCACAAGACCATCTTCCATCACTATTTGCGAGGGAAGCCGGGCAGCGAGTTCCAAATCATGTGTCACCAATAACAACGTCATTCCGTTTGACCGCACCAAATCAATCAACAAATCCTGAATCATCAGGCTTGTCTTACGGTCAAGATTTCCGGTCGGTTCATCAGCTACGAGCAGTGGCGGCGCCATCATAAGCGCCCGCGCGATCGTAACACGCTGCTGCTCTCCGCCGGACAGCTCCCCTGGTTTGTGTTCAAGGCGCCCGGCAAGCCCTACAGCAGCCAGCAAAGTTTTGGCCCGCTCGCGAAGAGCGGATCTTGAGTGCCCGGCTATGATACCCGGCATCATGACGTTCTCAACGGCGGTAAACTCCGGAAGCAAATTATTCATCTGAAATACAAAACCGATACTTCGGTTGCGAAATTGACTCAGCGCCCGGTCATTCATGGAGGAAACGTCAACGCCGTTTACGAAAACCTCTCCCGTTGTGGGGCGATCCAGCGTACCAATTATATGCAGCAATGTACTTTTACCCGCGCCGCTTTTGCCTGTAACCGCGACCATAGAGCCTTCAGATATTTTCAACGAGACCCCGCGCAACGCCTCAACACGCGTCGCATCAATGGTGTATTCCTTGAATACCCCGTTAAGCTCAATCGCGGTTTGTACTGTCGCTAAAGTCACGTCCACCTCACTCCGTCACACTGGGATTCAGATTCGCTGCGGCATAGGCGGGATAAACCGCGGCCAAAAGGGCAAAGACCCATGCGCAAATGGAAATAATCCCGTACTCAATTGGCAAAAACCTCACCGGGAGCTCTCTCAAATAATAAATACCTTCTGGTAAAGGGAAAAATCTCGTGAATTTTATGAGATAACAAAGCCCAATCCCACCCAAAAGCCCCAGCGCAACACCAACAGAACCAATAGTGAATCCGTGGGCTAAAAATAATTTCGCTATGTCTCCCTGACTCATTCCCAACGATCTGAGAATACTTACCTGAGTTCTCTTATGGTGAACCGTCATAACCATGGTTCCACTAATCGAGAACGCCGCGACAAGAACAATCAGCATAAGTATCGAACCCATGGTGAATTTCTCCAGTTTGAGCGCAAAGAGCAATGATTTTTGTGTCATCTGCCACGTCTTTGGCGTCAAATCTGCCCATTTTTTAATCTTTGCCACATATCTATCCATATTTAATGGATCAGGGACATTCATTCCGACTCCGGTGACGTATTGATCCTCCGACAACGAGACATCGTAGTCAGGCATAAAGTAACGACCCTCGTCGATAGAAACCACCGACCATTTGCTGTCGTAATTGAAAAGTCCGGTCATTATTTTTCCTGTGACAACATAGCGCCGGGCAAGAGTTCCGCCCGCGAGCGCGCCGCTTGATGACGCCTGGGGACTGAGTACAGTAATTTCATCGCCAACGTCGGCTTGTATTTGAAGGGCCAGCTGATCACCAAGGGCAATGCCGGGAAGATCCTGAATCACGTTCGGCTGTTGAGGTATGCGCGGACGGTGTTTTGCGAATAAATCGCTGATTCCACCCTCAATAAACGCGCCGTCAAAGGCCCAGAGCTTTGTTCCGTCAACTTCTTTGCGAATTCCAAACAGCGTCGCGGCGGTCACGTATCCGCGTCGCTTCAAAACCACGTCACTGGATACAAAGGGCTCAATCGCCAAAGCCTCGGGAAACGCTTTTTTGAACTGGGTGATGGGATGTTCCTTCAGGCTGAAACCAGCGAGGGCATTTCCTGACGAGATCACCTCAACATGGGGCTCGCCAGCAAGCATTTTCCGTTGGAGATCAAACTCAAATCCACCCATGACAGACAAGACCAGAACCAGCGCGCCAACACCAATGGCAACACCCGCCAGTGAGACAACCGTCATAAATGACAAGCCGCCGCCTTGACGTCGTGCGCTGAATTGTCGCCATGCCAACCACCAGATAAACCAGCGATCTCCACCAGCGACAGCCTTTTGGTTTGGCCCGGTCACTTGAAATCCCCTCAGACAATTATAAGGGGTACACGATACCCCCTGATCTGGATGAGGCCAAGTGATTTTAACCTGCTGATAACAATGATTTTTTTTATTTTAATTGAATGTCAGCCTAAAGATTTTTGGCAATTCACCGAATACTTCTATGTAAGTGCTACTGGTCAACGGTTCTATTAAAATTGCCTTCCAACGGCCAAGTCAGAAGCCAGACCGCGGCAAGCGAGATTGAGACTCACTTAGAGGTTGTTTCAATCCAGCCAAAGCGGAAACGCCAAACGACGGGGCATCAAGAATATCCCTCCAACTATCCTCACACAAAGACAGGTCCAAAAGACCCCCGCACCTTAGCCCATCCTCCGAAAGGAGGGGGGGCCTACGTCTATTCCGCGATTATCGGGCAAGTTTCCATTTTTGAGACACACGGTCGAGATATAGATCCATGGAATGATCATCAGTCATCTGTAGGCCGCCGAAGGGACCATTCGGATCAGGCGGCGGCGCGGCCCGACCGCCCGTCATAAATGAGTTAAACGCGTCCTCTGTTGCGCTAAGATCCTCCGGGATATCCGCCGGGATTGCCACAGGATCCTGATTGCCGCCCGGCATACCACGAGCTCCCCAATACTCCCCGTGAAACTCGCTACCTTCCGATCTGATCCAGACGAGGCTGCCAAAATGCTCAAACCAATTCGGGATTCGGACGACGATATCCTTATCGTTGACCACACGGAAATACCGCCCCAGAAACTCCTTACGGAGCGCCGCTGCCAATGGCTCATCAACGAACAATGGCTGCCCAAATGTCATCACGCGATCAATCTCAAAACTCCCGCGCACGGGACTAAATTTATTCGAGAACGCGAAAACACCGGCCAACGCGCCGCCAAGACTATGCCCGGTCACCCAGAATGACTTCGATCGCGCCCCTTGAGCATCAAGCTGCACCGCCAGTCGGCCTGCCATCGATTGATAAGCTCTCAGAAACCCACTGTGCATCATGCCGCCAGCCACGGCTCGTCTGGCCGCCGCCGCGTCAACAAACCAATCTTTCAATGATTTCATATCCGTCCCGCGAAATGACAGCACGACGCAGTTATCATTGGAGGCAACAAATGCCTGCATGGAGCCATCAACCGTCACATCGATGGTATTGTATCCCCACCGCCGCGCTGTACTATCGATAACGGCCGGGGTCTCGTAAGCCAGCCGACTGAGCATAGCGTTTGAGCGGATCACGCTCCAGTCACGTTTCGTCAGGATTTTTTCAGCGTCATTAAGCGCTGGAAATGACACAGGGGCAAACCTTGTCTCATAGCGCGCGATTGAGCATGGATGATCGAGCCCCGTGTCATCGGGATCGACACCTGCCAGACCGGACTTTCCTGAACGACGCTCTCTGCAACCAATTAAGGCGACACCCGCGACGATCAACAGCGGAATCATCTTTGCGCGACCAAATCTAAAAAGCATGCGGGACCCATCCAAGATTGTAAAAAAAAAATAATAGTTTTTTGACCAAGCATCATGCCAGGGGCAAAATCTCGTTAAGAATCCGTCTGCGGGCGGCTCTCAACTGGGATTTTTTATACTTAGCGTGAGATGCCTTACCAGTCGTGTTAATGTCCCATGATTCTTTATCCATGACCTGTATCTCATACGGAAAAAACGAAAACTCGTCGTCTCCGGACAACCGGGAAATATTGCGGAAAACATTCACAAGCTCACTTAGATGCCTGCCGGAAGGGTCTCCCGCTGGTATGGCATCCAGCTCAGCCTGAATATTTTTACGAAGTATCGTTAACGGACGCGGAGTACGAATCAGCTGCCGGCAGGTCATCTGAATGGCGCGGTACTCGGACCCGCTGTGCTGATTCTCATTCTCATCCCGGGGTGCGGGCACCACGAGATTCTGCATGTGCTCAGCTAACTGCTCATCAGTGACCTTTCCGGCAAGGTACTCGCCACGAAACTGCTCCACGTTAGCCGTGAACAGCTCAGGATCGATAATTGAGTTGCGGCTTCTCGATGGAATGGCGTTCGGAAAACTGATTACGTGACTGCGATAAAGAATCTTAACAACCTGCATGACGTCGCTCTGATGTTCGGTGACAACGCGCAGACCAAGCATGTCGTAAATCGTTTCCGCTACATTCGCCCGTTTATGTAATAATTTGACCAAAATAGATTCACGGGACTTCTGGGTTTTCCAGTCCATCTTGAAAATCTTGATCGCCTGACCACTGTGCTGAATCCACGTATCCCCGCGCTCATCATAGGCCACAATTGACTGAAATCGTCCTGTGATTTCATCACGTGCCACGTCAATATCCGAGTAGCGGAAGGCTCCCTCAATGTGAGCTATCGTATGCATAACTCTCAGCACCGCGCAGCTCCAGATCCTGCGTTGATTAACCTCTGCACTGCGGTCACAAGCCCAGATCAACAGATCTCTGGGGTCACGGCACAGCAAAACCTCGTCCGGTGGCTGCACCCCGTTCTTCCACTCCTTGGGCATAAGCGCGCGCTCGATAAAACTCAGCGCCTCACAAATGGTCGCGTGCATCAGTCGCGCGTCGTGATTTTTGTCAGGGTCATAGCCGTAACTTTTCACAAACGCCGTTGCTTCGTCGTGACCGGACATTTGAATCTCAGGCAGGTCAATGGAAGATCTTCCACCAATTAAGACATTCATGACGGGCCAGGAAAAGGTCCATGCCTCCAGAAGTTTTTTCTTGGTTTCGTCCGCCATGTCTGACACCTTGCCGGGATATTCGTGTTAAACTCAATTATAGGATACTGTCAGGAGCCTGTGAAGGAGATCGCCACCATGCCTCGTCATTTATTATTGCTGCTGCTGACGCTGGCGCGCGTAACGGCCGCTTATGGCTCTGAGGGCGAAGCTCCGGCCAAAAAGCCCGAAGCACACGGAAAAACCGAGGGCGGCCACGAGAAAAAAGAGGGCGGCGAGGCGCCCGCGACACCTCCTGCGCCGTCAGGACCCAAGCGGGAGTATAATGCAGGCAAAGTTCTTCCTTTCCCGTCGTTCACCGCTGACGCTATTGGTCTCCAGCAGTCCATCGAGTTCAAGCCCAAAAAGGGACGGGCTGCCATGCTGATCTTCGTTGCCAGCTGGAGTGAAACATGCCAGGTGCTTATGCCAGAATTCAAACAACTCGCCCGTAAATACGCTAGCGAAAGTACCGACGTGTACTTTGTATTTGCCCATGACACAAAACAGGACGCCGAGGGGTTCGTTAAAGAGCATAAGCTGACACAGACATCAATTATGGCGAATGTGGACCTTTTGATAAGTTTCAAGAATCCCGAGTTACCGAGCATCTACATCGCTGATCGCTGGACCTACCTTGCCGACCGGTTTATCAATGTCAAAAAATCAGACCTCGACGCGGTAGACGCGGCAATGGGTAAAATTACTGCTCTTTGATCAAAATTAACGCGAGCGGCCGGCGTCCAGCGACGACGCTGACTGAAGCATCTCGGGGCGCCAATCAGTACGAATTGGCACCATATCGTAGTTTTTATTTGATTTAGTATTGCTAAGCATCGTTCCATAAGGTGTTTTAGCCGCGCCGCCGATATCAGTATCATCAAAGTCAATTTTAGTTTTTGAGCCGGTCTTCGAGCGACCCTCGCGGCTAATAATTTTTTCACGACTACCCGAGGATGCCGCCTTCTTGACCTCTTTGGCGGAAACCCCCGTCGCGAAGAATCCAAGTGATATTAAAACGATCATGACAACGCGCATAGCTCTCTCCCTTCCTTATTACTGGGTATCTCATCGGAATTATGGAGGGATTTCTTTAATTTAAAGCCACCACCGTCGCAACTATCTAAAATCACAGGAAAGATACTCGCGCTCAAGTCTGCTATAATAAAACTCAGTGGTAATTCAGATGCATAGCGCACATTCCTGACTCCCGCGGAGGACTCCTATCATGACAGGGTTTTCAATCAAATTGACGGTCGTTTGCTCAGTTCTGACTGGCCTGTTGATGACTAGGCCTGCGATGGCAGTGACAGAGAGCGACGTTATCTCAATCGGCGAAAAAAATCCCGCGCCGAAATCCTGGCTAAGTCTGGACACAGGCCTCACGCACATCACCCCAAATATCGACGCGAAATATATCGCCTTTATTCCCGAGGGAAAACCAGGCATCCGGATACTTAATGTCGCCTCGGGAAAAGTTTTTGAGCCAAGCGGATATTATGTTGGCGGGTCATTTTTTTGGTCGCCTGACGGTGCCAGAATTTTTTATCGTGAGCTGATCTCAAAAGACAGCAAAACAAGTTCCAGAGTGCGCGCCTGGGACGTCGTACAAAACAAAAACATCGAGGTAGAGTCGTTTGAGGGCTCCAGCGGGCTGTTAACGTTTGACCCGCGGGACAATAAAATGATGCTGATGCATGGCAAGGGTATAAAGAGCAAAAAGCTTGTTTTTCCGGACAATCGGCTGGCGTACTGGCAGTCATCTCAGCGCAAAGACACGGGCAAGTGGGTGATGGCGCAAAAGGGCGCTACATTCGTCACGGACGCAGGCTTCGCCATGCAAAAACTCGTCGACGATGGCTCTGGTATTGAGTCATTTGACATCTCACCTGATGGCAGTACGGCGGCCTGGGCAACCAGAGCCGGGCGGATCTATACCAGTAAAAGCGGACAGACACCCGAGTTCCTTGACTGGGGACGCGACCCGAATTGGCATCCCGAAAAGCTTCTGCTTGTCTACGCGGGTGGCCGCATGGTTGGTAATAAAGCCGCTGACTACGACATCAAACTCGCGTCACCCGGCGCGAAGGGATCCTTCCTGACAGCGACGCAGCACTCCGAGGAACGCTGGCCAGCGTGGCACCCGGATGGCAAAAGTATTTTTTACACTGTTAATGGCACAACCGATCTTCGTGTCATGAAATTTGAGCCATCAAAATCAATCGCCAAAGCCGACTCAGATCCTGAGGAGACTCCGAAATGAGACCTGATCCGCGCGGATGGTTATTCGCCGCAGCGCTGATTCCGCTGGACGCGCCGCTCGAAAAGCGTCTTGAGGTACTGGCAAAATTTCTGACGCCTGATCCATCAAAAATGGCCGAAATCGGCGATGCCCAGCTCCGGGATCAGGCCCCTGTAGCGAAGGACCCTGGAAAAATATATGGAATGATCCGCATCGCTCCACCAAAAGGCCAATGCTTCACCGTGACCCTAGCCAAAGGCAGACGCGACGTCCAGGTCTGCAAGCCAACCTCTCTCCTGTGGCGTCTTGAGGATCTTGACTTCGAGAAATCCACATTTACCTGGATCATAAAAACATCCCCAAACGACTACGGAACTCCCGTCACCTGGAAAACACCCTACACAATCGCCAAAATCATGCCGTTTGACTCCGACTTTTACAAATACAACAGCACGCCTGTTTTCTTTAAAAGCTGCGTTCCGACCATAGAAACAGCGGAAGGAATGCCGCGAAAGTTGACGCTCACGTTGTTCAACAATCAGAAATGGCTAATTCGCTTTCCTGATACAGATACGCTCCTGGCACCACCAACTCCTCCGCCTGAGCCAGAACCCGCCGATGACCCGAAGAAAAAAGGTGAGCACGGCGAAAAGAAGGCCGAAGGCGAGGGCGAAGGTCACGGCGAAAAGAAGGCCGAAGGCGAGGGCGAAGGTCACGGCGAAAAGAAGGCCGAAGCGCCAAAACCAAAGGAACCTGTTGAGGAACCCGAGCAATGGACTATCAACACCGGTCGTGCCTTTGAGATGAACGTCGGCAATTTGATCACCGATGGCCCAATGCCTCCGGGAAACAAAGGCACCTGCCGCTATGTTTACGACTATTATCCCGGTAACAACTCACTGGGACGAATCGAGTGCCACCATGCCGGGCCACTTTTGTATTTTTATGCGTACCTGCGCTGCATGAGTCCGATCATCCCAAAATGATCCAAACTAAAAATCAACGTAAAACAAGTTTAAAATAATGCTTTTTGCCCTTGCGGATCAACACGCTGCCGCCACCAGTGAACTTATCCGCGGGCAGCACAAATTTAAAATCCGTGATCTTCGCGTCATCAATAGTGAGCCCGCCCTGCTCAAGGAGGCGTCTCGCATCACCTTTGGAATCGCATATCTTACAAGCGACAAGAATATCAAGAACCGGCATGCCAGAACCGAACGTACCGCGGGCAAGCTCCACAACCGGCGCGTCACCGCCACCACTGCCACTAAAAAGGCTTTTGGCCTGATCGCGGGCTTTTTTGGCCTCGTCCTCGCCGTGAATTAATTTGGTAATCTCAAAAGCAAGAACCGTCTTTGATTCGTTGATGGCCGCGTCTTTAGCCGCGGTCAAATGCCGCACTTCATCTACAGGCAGATCCGTAAAGTAGAAAAGACATTTTTCAACTGAACTGTCCTCGACATTGCGAAAATACTGGAACAGATCATAAGGAGAGGTCATATCTGGATTTAGCCAAACAGCCCCTGACTCGGTCTTGCCCATCTTACTGCCGGCGGAATTGACCAATAGCGGCACCGTGCAAATAAATGCTTGTTTTCGTTCCTTACGGCGGATTAGATCCATACCGCCGATCATATTGCTCCATTGATCGTCACCACCGACTTGCACAGTACATTCATGAGTCCTGTTGAGCTGAAGGAAGTCATAGCTCTGAAGAATCATGTAATTGAACTCAAGGAAGCTTAGACCCTTTTCATACCTCTGTTTAAAGCACTCGGCTGCGAGCATGCGGTTAACGGTAAAATCAGCGCCGATTTCTCTGAGAAGTGGCAGGTATTTCATATCGCGAAACCAGTCGCCATTATTTGTCATAGCGAAATTCGCAGGCGACAGATCAAGAAACCGGCCAAATTGCTTTTCGAGCAGTTCAACTCGTTTATCGATTAATTCAGTGGTGAGCATTTGCCTGAGCTCGGTCTTTCCGGACGGATCACCGATCATCGCGGTGGCTCCACCCATCAAGACGACGGCCTTATGACCTGCCTGCTGCCAGCGACGAAGAGCCATAATGGGCATAAGATTGCCCACATGCATACTTTCGGCTGTGGGATCAAATCCCGCATAGGCGACGCGTTTACCGGTTGCAAGATGCTCTGTAAGCTCTTCCGGGTGCGCCACCTGGGCCAGCATGGAACGAGACTTCAGCAGGTCAATAAAATTCAGGGACATGGAAATAGATCACTCCACGACGACGCTGCCACCAACGTGAGCGGGGTGCAGCTGACAGGTATATTTAATGGTTTCTTTTTTGGTGGAGGTAAATTTTACCGTCGTTTTGGAGTTTCCAGGTACGACGACATTTGGGGCAAGTCCCGGAAGGTTAAATCCATGGGGATCTGGCAGCGTATTCACCAGTTCAAGCTCCACAGGCTGACCAGCTTTGACTTTGATGTCAGCGGGCAACCAGGTTTTTTTGCCGTCAACGAGTTTATTGGTGAGCGTAACATGCTGCACGGCTGCCGGCTTAGCGGCCTCAGCCTTAGCGGGTGCTTTCGCGTCAGCAGAATAAGCGCCTTGGGCGGAGGTGACCATCAAAGCAATTATCGCGGCGGAAATTTGTGTTTTAAATCCCATGACGTGTTCTCCAGTTTTGCTCAAATTTTGATTTGTGAACCAAGAGCTATATTATACCCCTGCATGATAATCGCAAGAGCCTCTTAGACAGGCTCACCCTCATACTCAGGCAGCGGCAAAGGGTCTTCTTTAGGCAGTCGGAAGCTTCCCGGCCGATTTTTGATGCCAAGAATTTTCTCACCAAGAATTGTCCGGATCGCAACCGAGGCGCAGGTCATCCCAAAACAGCTGGTAACAAAAACAGCTGTCCCCATGATCATCTTACGCTTGTCTTTACTGACGGGATCAAGGGCCGCCAGCTCCGGTGGCGTGATGTCAGGAGAGCCAGGCGGAAAATTCGGCTCAACAGGAAGCCTGATGGGCTCAAGGCTGATGACAGTCGGGACATAGAATTGCCCTTTGCGGGGAAACATATGGCGTTTGCGAAGATAGATCCTGGACATCCGGGCCAGCGTGTCATCTCTCGTCTCAGACATATCAACGATCCGAATCTGCGTGGGATCAAGCCTTCCGCCGGCACCCGCGGATGACACCAGTTTTATATTTTGCCTGACGCAGTAATTAATGAGCGCGCATTTACTGCCAAGCTGG
Organism: Oligoflexales bacterium; assembly: GCA_947468665.1. Classification (GTDB taxonomy): domain Bacteria; phylum Bdellovibrionota_B; class Oligoflexia; order Oligoflexales; family RGVZ01; genus CAMDKS01. The sequence goes on from CANILH010000033.1 coordinate 23,857, forward strand.
TCAATGGCGTCTACCACGAAATCCACGGGACGATCAAAAATACTCTCAATGGCGAACCGGCTAACCTGTTCTTCCTTGATGATGATCTCACAATGGCTGTTAATCAGCTTCAAACGGTCCAGCAACGCTTTGGTCTTGGGCACACCGACGGTGGTCTCAAGAGCGGGCATCTGACGATTAAAATTATTGATGGAGACTTTATCGAAGTCGACCAGAGTCACAGTGCCGACGCCACTGCGGACAATGGCCTCAGCGCACCAGGAACCCACGCCACCCAGCCCCACCACCATGACATGGGCCTGACGTAATTTTACAATGCCCTCATAGTCCACGAGCCTGGCCAGACGCTCAAACCGACGGTCGCGTCCGATTGGCTTAGTCTCTGATTTGGTTGGATTTTTGGCGCCTGGCGGCACTGCATGTGGCATCGTGTAGCATCCGGGTAAAGTCGTGAGAGCGCCTACATACATCAGGCGGCCCCCTCATGCCAGACTTTTTAGCCAAAAAAGACGCGGGATTGACCCGCGTCTTTTGTTTCCCGTCGTGACCTTTAACCGGGCGTTAAGGAAATTGAGCGACCATAATTCCACCTTCGGTTCCGCCGCCTTCCCAGTAGCTGAGAACAATCAAATACTTGTTATTGATAGTCGCGAGAACCATCCGTGTATCCTCTGAATTTGTACGATGGGCAGTCAGTAACGCTGACAGATTCGTCTCAGCTTTGGCCAGAGCATCCTCCATTCCTTTACACGTATTTTTTAACGCCCTATAGTTCGCGAAGAATTTCCAGGCAAAATTAGCTATTTTCGAATCCCCCGATGCGTCGGCCTTAAATCTTGAAATGAATGTCTGTGACGGTGTGTTGGAGGGAGTTCCGTCCTGGTCATACTGAAGACTGATCCGAAACTGGCTGTTCTCGGCATTATAAACCTCAAGGAATTTTTTGATATCGAGGTCCGCCCGCACCGTGGTCTGGTACAGATCCAAGTGTACCGGCCCGGATGGCGGCACGCACTTGGGCTGATCTGCGAGGTCAAGGACGTTGGCAAATCCATAGCCGTTTAAAAACTCATCATCAATCTTTCCCCGGACATAGCTTGATTTTTGGACGGCGGCGGACTCAAGACCAGAGCCACGCTGATGTCCCGCTGACTTACATCCAGCCATGCCGATGACCGCGCTGGCAATGACACCAAATCCCAAAAATTTGATCACGCAATTCATAGTCGTCATAGCCTCCCAGCTTGTTACGTCGCGTCGCGAAGATTTCAGGAGATTATTTTAACATGATCCGTATTCGGAAAAAAGAGGCTTCAGGTTAATAAGTTGGCAACTGGACAAGGTTTAGCTACCATAAAACCATTAAATACTAGGAACTTTACCCTCAAACGCGACACACGACGCGACACAGGCGGGAGCCATCATCATGAGCAAGCATGGACGCGCGCGGTCAGGGCTACAATTACTTTCAATGTCCGCGATTTTAATGACCACGGCTTGCGGGGAGCGTCACGAGATTGCCACCCAACGCATCTCAGCGAGAGTCGTCTCAAAATCTGACAACACGCCATTTTTTGCCCGTTTCGCCACGGAGACGTCCCGGGTTGTGGTCCAGGATAGTGACAACAATGGCGGCTTAATTTTAAATATTCCCGCCGGTCATAGGCTTTTTTTCGTTGAGCTAAATAACAAAAGCACACAAGCGCTGACAAACGAGTTATTTCGCGAAGACCGCGTTGTTCTGTTCAGCGCTAGGGATGACCGGGAAGCCTTTATCATCGCCGGTGAGGCCTACGAGTTCGCGCACCCACAAGAGGTTCAAACGTCCGAATTAAAATTTCCGGTAGCCCGCGGCATGGAGCAACGCTCGCCAGGAACGAAAACCAACTTCATTCCAGTCGCGAACGTCAAAGTCGACGGCAGACAAATGCATGAAGACCTTGAATCCTTGTCGGGAGCCCGGCCGATCACAGTCAATGGACAGACGGTGACACTAACCAATCGCCAATCAGCCGACAACAAATCAAAGGCCAGAGCCTGGCTTCGGGCCAATTACGAAGCCATGGGGTTCACCGTTTCGGAACAAACCTACAGCACAGGCATTAATCTGGTAGCAGAGAAGAGGGCTTCGTCTCAGGCTAATGACAAAATTTTTGTCGTCTCCGGACACCTCGATACGGTAGCGACGGCGGGAGCCGACGACGATGGCTCCGGAGTCATCTCGTCTCTTACGGTCGCCAGGGCCATCAAAGATCTGAGTCTTAAGAACACTATTCGCTTCGTCGCGTTTGACGAGGAAGAGCGTGGGCTCATTGGCAGTAAAGCCTACGCCAAAGAGCTCGCGAGAACTGGCGAGATCTCAAAGGTGACCGTTTTCAATATTGAGATGACCGGCTACGACAGCGATAGCGACGGAGCGTTTCACTCCATAGACTGCGACGAGAACACATCAGGAACTCTCACCCAGGCCGTCATGGCCGCGATCAGTAGTGACCACCTGGCACTGACCAAAGTCGCTGCCTGCACTAACCGCAGCGACCACGCCGCATTCTGGGACTACGACCGTCCAGCCATCGTCATCAGCCAGAACTTTTTCGGAGGTGACGGCAATCCCTGCTATCACCGTACTTGCGACACCGTACAAAAGATCAACTGGGATTACATGACCAAGATGACCCAGGCGGCGGCGAGTGCCGTGGCGGCAATGAATCAGTAGAATCCTTTGCCCTGCCGTTTCATTAGGCAAAACTATCTGGTAGAGCGGCAGGTAGAGCGGCAGGTTGCCCGGCCGCCCCCCGTTTAGAACCCATGAAATTTCTTGGTAAAAATAGATTTACTAAAGTCAGGCCTGATTTCCGCCGATCCTCCTCTACGATAGGGGGCGGCGAAATGAATTTAAACGGTAGTACATTTTTCCCAGTGTTATGGATTGTCTTGATGACCTCGTGCGGCAGGCCAGAAATCACGACGGCCGGTGAGAAGGCTGCCTCCTCCGGAGCAACTAGCGAGCTTGCGCTCACAGCAGACCCAACGATTTGGACTGATATGAGGCAGGCGCAGTATGAAATGGATATTTACTGCGGAAAGTTGAAAACAACCATTAAGGGTAAAAATAATGTTCCGTTGAAGGTGGCTTTGCCAAAAGGGTCGACGTATTGTAAATCTATTTTGAAATCCTTAACACTTGGCGCAAAGGCTCTATATACGACAACAAATTCGTCGCAATCAACTGTATTTGAGATAAATAGTGTTTCAACTAAAGATCGTCCGCATGTGGGCGAAATTTTTGTCATACCGGGTGAATTTTCGAAAGACCTGGCGAAGGGTGGCGTGTTGTCCTATCGTTTCACCGCCATTTCAGATGCGAACCTTCTTGGGCCGGGAAGCGAGCCTTCTTTGGCCGGGAAGCCAGGATTAGCAGATATTTCTGTTGCGGCTAATGGGGCGCTAGAATTTATCTGGCGCGGAAAAGCTCCTGAGCTAACCTATTATGAACCTGAACCGCCGTTCTATTGTCCCAAGGGGCTGCGTAATTACGACTGGCCGTTTTTGAAAATGTCCTCAGCAGCAGCTGCATTAGATATTTACTCTGAATCCTCGCTCGCTTTGCTCAGAATGAATAATATCGAAAAGGTTTCCTTCAAATCCAAACTTGCTTGCCCCCATCTCATCAGACTACTACCCGTTATGACCGGTGCGCCAAACTATCGGATATTTGCGGCAAATCTCCCCGCGGGAGACGTCGTAGCGATGATATATGGCGAAGGTATTGAGTCAGAAGCTGTTTTAGTAAAGACAGGGAAAATTGCTATTGACTACAATATCATCAACAAAGCAGTGCCCGCTGGTTGGACTGCTGCCGCTCCCCAACCTGTTGGGGCGGAATGTGATCAGAGGGGGTGGCCGTTTTGTGCCGTCGGCCTAACTTGCAAAAGTAAAACGCGGTCTTATGGCCTTTTTCATAGATCTAGTTTTGTCTATTATTCTTGCGCAAAATAGACTCGGTCTGCACAGCGTAAGATTTCCACTTTTATCAACTAACAGTCGAGGCCCATAGCGAGCCAGAGAATACAGCTCGTCCTCGATACCGAAGACCCGGTTATATTTATAAATTTAGTTACCTCTATCGCAGTCCTATCGTAAGCGCTCCACGACCCCATCTGGTGCCAAACAATAAAAAAAAGAATGAAGCCATCCAACTAATTCTGGAGGGCATTATGGCTTACGAAAAAGTAAAAACTGACAAACATGAATATTGGCAAAAACACATCCGAGCTTGCGCGCAGTCTGGAATGTCGCAGGCCGAGTATTGCCGGACTCATGGTCTAAAAGATTGACGGTTCACATATTATAAATTGCGCGCTGGTAATCGGCCTGGGGCTAGGTAAAATCATTGCCATTTCAGCCCCTTCCCAGACATCATGTCCGGCCCTACCCGTCCCAAAATCCCTTCTTACCTTTAAAATTTCACAATCCCACGCCAAAACTCACCCTCTACCCTGCCCACCCCTGCTTAAATACTCACCTACCGTCACCCACTGACCTCTCG
>CANILH010000034.1 GCA_947468665.1 Oligoflexales bacterium
ACTTTTAAAATCTCAATCAAGAGTGAGAGCTTTTCAGCACTGAGAGTTCGTTGGCCGGCAAGGGACATCGAAAGCATCGCGGGGGACGAAAATCCCAGACGTTTAGAAATCCATCTAAGACTATATTTACGGTCCTGCCCGCCCCACCACTTGATCAGGTCTTTCAGGTAGGCGCGGTAGTTTTGGTAGTCATAGACGAATGGGCGCATTTCAATTTGTCCTCAAGACAATTTTAGCCGATGCCGTACATTTCCACCAAATCACCGCACACAAATAAGAGGCCGGGAGGCAAATCTCCCGGCCCGGCATCTTCTGCTTATTTTCTGAACAGGGTCATACCAATCCACGAAGGCTTTGTATTCTGAAGAAGCGCTGATGCTTCAACTCCTGTGTTATCAATGACGAGGAGCTTATTCTCCCCTTCATCACTCACCAGCTGCACAGCTTTCGTGGCCAATGACTCAATAAACTTACTAGCCGCTCCGCCCATAAACCTTTTTAGGCCCTCTGGAATCACAACAACGCTATTGGGGATGCCAGCTGCGTCAAGTTTGACTTTGTCGTAGAGAAGCGGGTTAACGTGAAGGCCTACTTGGCTGACATAAAGTCCAAGTTGCAGGTAACCGCCGGTTTTCTCGTCTTTTGCTTCCAGAATGTAACGGCCATTGACGTTACAGGCGAAAAAGCCTTCATCATCGTCATGAAATTTCACGCTGTATGTTTTTTTGCCGACCTCTGGTCCGATGTGAATCTCTTGGGTCTTGACACCAAATGTATCCACATCCCGGTCATTCACCGCGTAATCGCCGTTGAGTCCCTCCATAGGACCAGTTGCCTGATCACATAATGGAGCTTTTGTTTGTGCATCACAGCCAACAACGGCCAACGCGAACATTCCCAGAGCTAATAGATTTGAGATTTTCTTAAATTGAGCTTTCATGATCATCCCCTTATCGTGTGTTTAGTGAAGCACCTTGCTTCCTCTATAACCACTCTATCGAAGGCTGAGATCATACCGTTAGTGACGGTCAAAACTATGTGTTCACAGCAAGTGAACAGCCAGTCACGACTGAGTTTCATCCGTCAAAAAGAAAGCCTCGCAGACTCAACTCCTGACGTGCGGGCAACAATAAGCTTTTCCTTAATCTCTCCGACCGCTGTTACTTAACCTCTCACCACGCCCAGGCTCATTCCCAATTTTTGGCGAAGTCTTTCAGTCGATCCAAAAAAAACTGGCTCTGCCGCGGTAGTTTGCCGCGATCTTTAGTGTAGTAGGCGTTAATCTCGTACTCAATTGCCGGGAAATCAGTTTTGATCGTCTTTAAATCTGATTTTTGGTCAAACCGCAGCAAGTAGTCCGGAATCAGACCAACACCAAGACCACTTTCTGCCAGACGCTTTACCACTCCCCAGCTTTTGATCTCAATGGGCACGTGAGGAGCCCGACCAGTGAGCTTCTTATAGTTGCTTTTAAACGCGCGACTTTCCCGGGTTGTCTCTCCCGGAAGGATAAACGCCAATTCAGGCTGATCCCATTTACGAATAGTTTTGGACGCGACAAACACAAACCGACCTCGGTAAATCGTTACCGACTGGAAATTATGATCTCCGAAATTATCAAGAGAGATGCCAAACTCCACCTTCCGGCTCTCGATCCATTGATGAACCACATCAGTCGTTCCGAGTTGGATATTTGGCCGGACCCCGGCGTGAGATAGTTGAAGTTCCCCCAGAAATTTCGGGAATAGTGAGTAAGCGATGCTTTGCTGCGTTGCCATCATAACCTCGCCCATGATCATATTCCTGGAGGCGCTGACCCGCTCCTCAAGTTCCTCGATCGCGCCAAAAACCGAATGAGTGCTTTCAAGGAGCAGCTTGCCATCAGCTGTTAAAACGAAACGATTACGGGCGTGCTCCAGAAGCTCCATCTCAAAATGACTCTCCAGGGCTCTGATAGCCTGACTGACCGCCGATGGGCTTACCCGGTTGCGCTCTGCGGATGCCCCGACGCCTCCCAGTAACACGGCGTCCCGAAAGTACATCAACTGGTGAATGGAGTACGTCATAAATAGTCCCAAATTGATTGGTTGATTAACTAGAGGCCGATCGGAATTCCCGAAGACCTCATATTTAGTATAACTTAATATTCCCTAAATTATTATTAAATTTTCTAAATTAAGGACAGGCTCTATAAACCTCCGACACCGATTGCAATAAGGCTCTCGGGAGCGAGCGATCAACTTACAAAGGAGTTTATTTATGCGTAGTGTATTAAGGACCGTAGCGGCCTTAGGTCTCATGATATCGGCCTCTGCCGCCCTGGCGTTTAATGATGGTCACCAAAGCACCCAAAATTTCCAGGAGGTGCGGCGGGTCATCGAGGAGAAGATCAGTAAGTATGGAGCCGACCGGGTGCTGATTGCCCTTGATGTCGACAATACGACCCTTGCACTGGAGAAGGATTTCGGGAGCGAGCACTGGGCAACCTGGCAGTCAGCGATGATATCCCAGGGGCAGCTTGGCGATGGCGCGGTTTCCCGGACAATTCAGGGCATGTTCAACGTCCAGTCACAGGTCATGGCGCTCGCGCCTATGCGGGCGGTTGAGTCCGAGATTCCTAATGAGCTGGCAAAGTTTGGTCGGCTGGGCGCGCGTATGATGGCTCTCACATCAAGAGGACTGTCTTTCCATGACGCTACGATTCGGGAACTTCGCCGCAATGGTTTTCCTTACGAGACATTTGCCCCCGGTCCCAAAGGAGGTATTGCTGGTTCATACATCCCGCTGGATCTGGAGCGTCCGGAGTTGTCAGGGCTGACGGCCAAAGATGTTCAGGATCTGGCTTTAGTCTCTGTAGGGCCAGTCATGTACCAAGACGGCGTTTTTCTTACTGAGGGACAGCATAAAGGTGCCATGCTCAGAACTTTGTTGCATAGGCTTAAGCTCAAGTTCGACGCTATTGTTTTTATTGATGATCGACTCAAGCATTCTGAAGGCATGCAGGCGGCGTTTAAAGACCGGAGAGAATCCGTAACAACCATCCAATACGCCCATAACGCTCAGGCCATAGCAGATTGGCAGGCGGGAGATAAGCAGTCCGCCAAACAAGACTGGTGCGAATTCAGCAAAGCCATTCTCACGGTGCGCGCGAATCCAGCAGACGCGGATGTCATTTCCTGTCCTTAAAGTGTCAGGCGAAAGCATGACGCCGACCGTGAATCTTGCACTCAAATTAGTCGCTACATTCATGACGAATGTAGCGCCCAAATAACAGGCTCTGCCTTCGACAGATCTCTGACATCCGCGCCGGCACTGGCGTGCCGTCGTCATTAAGGCTGGATGTGCCGAGGAAAGTTTAACCTACTTTACGAGGCTTTTTAGGTCGCGAAGTGGTTGTGATACTTAAATTCACAATTTGAAGTTCGATCACGCGGCCCTTTGCATCTTCAGAAAACAACACACCATCTTTCAGATAACTACTGGCTTCTATTCCTGGAGCTAGCTTTATGGATGCAAAGTCAGCATCTTTATCAATCGACACAACTGGGAATTGTGGGACCTTCTTTTCTCGACTCGGCTTCTTAGCTTTCATTTTCATTTGGCCCGAAAATTTAGCATGTGCGATTACGAGATCCGGCTCTTCGATCTATTGCCGAATCATATCAACTGAGACGTCACGCTCCATCATACGAGTCGCTGCGTGAGGTGAAAATACCGATTTTTTTATAACTGGTTTGGTCACGGGATCTCCCTTTGGAGGCGTCTAAAACTTTATCACATAACAAACCGTAAGACTATGGGGCTATTGGGCCTTACTTGCGGTCGGTTTTTGTTAGCGAATTGACTTACTTTTTCATAGACAGTTTGTTGGCTTCGATCCGAAGTTTAAGCGTGTACTACTCAGACTATATCAATGAAAAACCTGCCAAGCGCTAGACGACCAACTCCGTTTCCTTAACTGGGCACTACCGCCACTGTCGCTGGCAATGCTCCCTGGGGAACCGTTGGGAAGAACGCGTCGTGAATTCCAAGAGCGATCTCAAGGACCTCATTCACGTGCTCAACCAATGTCACCTTCATCTGAGACCGCACCTCAGCCGGGATGTCGGCCAGATCTTTTTCGTTACGTTTTGGAATCAACACGTGCTCAACTCCTGACCTGTGGGCGGCAAGGAGTTTTTCCTTGATGCCTCCGACCGCTGTCACCTGACCTCTCAGGGTGATTTCCCCTGTCATGGCGATTTTTGGGCTTACCCGGTAGCCGGTCAAAAGAGACGCGATCGTGGTGAGCATGGTCACACCGGCACTTGGGCCGTCTTTTGGGATGGCTCCCGACGGTACGTGAATATGGATGTCCCGCTTATCAAAATCACCAGCTTTCAGAAACACCGCGAGGTTACTTCGTACAAGGCTTAAAGCGATCTGCGCGGATTCCTTCATGACGTCACCGAGCTGTCCAGTAAGTATTAAACGTCCGGTTCCAGCCATTTGGGCCGCCTCGACAAATAAGACGTCCCCTCCAACGGGAGTCCACGCAAGACCTGTCACCACACCGGCCGGAACAACACGGTCCGTCACCTCAAAGGTGAATCTTTCCGCCCCGAGTGCTTCTGTGACCTGATCCACGGCAATGGTCACCGCAAGAATTGTCTCGTCCGCGATTTTTTCCGCAGCATAGCGGCAGAGACTCTGAATCTGACGCTGCAGATTTCTGACCCCCGCCTCTCTTGTGTAGCCCTGAATAATTTTAAGCAACGCGGAATCTGTGAAGGTCACCTGTTCTGCTGTCAGCCCGTGCTCGGTCAATTGTTTTGGAACAAGGTGTTTTTTTGCGATGGCGAGCTTCTCGGCCGTAACATATCCAGAAAGCTCGATGACCTCCATACGGTCAAGCAGAGGCCCGGGGATACTATCCAAGGTATTAGCCGTCGCGATAAAAAAGACATCACTTAAGTCAAACGGCACGTCAAGATAATGGTCCGTGAATTCTTTATTCTGCTCAGGATCCAAGACTTCCAGTAAGGCCGACGACGGGTCACCCGTCATACCGCGGCCAAGTTTGTCGATCTCGTCCAAGAGAAACACTGGGTTTTTTACACCGACCCGCTTAATGGACTGGACAATCCTGCCAGGCATCGCGCCAACGTAGGTCTTACGGTGGCCACGGATCTCGGCGTCGTCACGGACCCCGCCTAAGGCGGCCCGCACAAACTTACGACCAAGTGTCCTAGCGATACTTTCACCAAGGCTTGTTTTACCAACCCCGGGAGGTCCTACAAAAAGCAGAATGGAACCGCGTTTTTCTTTCTTCAGCTTCATCACAGCCAAATGCTGCACAATCCTCTTTTTGATCTTCTCAAGACCAAAGTGATCCGCGTTAAGCACCTCGCGTGCGTGATTCAGGTCAAGAGTGTCTTCCGTCGAGGTGTTCCACGGCATCGCGAGAATCAGATCAAGATAATTTCTGATAACGTGAGTCTCGGGGCTGCTTGAGCCAACAGACTCCAAGCGCCGGGCCTCATCCATGGCGACCGTCTTTACCGCCTCCGGCAAATTTGCCTCATTTATTCGGCGGACATAGTCCTCGTCGGCCTCATTTTTGGTGTCACCAAGCTCGTCACGGATCGTGCGGATCTGCTCCCTCAAGATTGCGTCCCGCTGGCTCTTACCGATTTTCTCGCTGAGCTTTTTTCGAACATCCACCTGAATCTCAAGCATTTTCCTTTGTTCAGCCATAAGCTCAAGGACCGACAAAATCCGTCTCTTACGGCTCACAACCTCAAGGACTTCTTGCTTCTTCGCAAGTGGGACATCCAGATTCTCAATTACAAGAGGCAGAAACGCGTTGATGTCATCAATTGAGTCAAGCATGCCTTCCAGCTGCGACGTATCCCCAGGAATCAGTCCAAGAATCTCTTTTGAGAGTATCCTCGCATTGGCCAAAAGTGCCTTCTCAGTTGCCTCATCACAGTCTTGATCTTCGGCGAGTTCCGTATACGCCGTAGAAAGGTAGGCCTCTGTATCGTTCAGCTCACCGAGACGAACCCGCTGAAGACCCGTGACAATCAACTGAAAACCACGCTTATTGTCACCGATCTTACGGTCAATTCGTGCAAGCACACCGACCCGGTAGGGATCATCGGCAAACACCTTAGACCCATCCCCGGTCTCCTTCCTCTGCGCCACGACGATAACCCTGCTGTCAAACTGTTCGACCGAGGCATTTACAGCGGCCACACTCTGCGGTCTATTTATGACCAGCGGAACCGCGCGCTCCGGAAAAAGCACAAAATTTCTTGTCACAACCACCGGGACCCGGACAACTGCCTCCCTAGACTTCGATTCCATAAGACAACCCACCTTTCGTGTTTAGCGGTTCGGCAAATCTAATTCACCCACGTAGGCAAGTTGGGTTCGGTATTTAGATTGTCAAGGCTAGGAGTCAACCGACTGAAAATAAAAAGCTTTTTATGTTTTGCAGTCTGCCTCAATTTTTGCCATAATGCCCGGCCTTATGAGAGCCGGATCCCTGGGCAACCGAACCGACAATCTGCGTTAGATTTGAGGAATAAAAATAAGTGCACATTCTGGATAAAATCAAAGACTACAAGAAACAAGGTAAACCCTTTTTTTCCTTTGAATACTTTCCGCCGAAGACAGAATCAGGTCTTCAAAACCTCTACTCACGCCTCGACCGCATGGCAGGTCTTGAGCCATGTTTCATTGATATCACTTGGGGCGCCGGCGGAAGTACGTCGGAGACGACATTAACACTCAGCAAAGACGCGCAGACCTATTTTGGGCTTAACGTTATGATGCACATCACATGCGCAAACCTGAGCGAAAAAAGACTCCGTTCAGCTCTTGACCAGGCCCGCGACAGCGGCATACGTAATATCATGGCGCTTCGCGGCGACCCACCCCGGGACGGGACCGAGGCCGAACCGTCTTTTCTCTCATCAAGTATTGATCTGATCCGCTGGATAAAATCAAATTACGGCGACACGTTCGGAATCGCTGTAGGTGGATATCCGGAAGGACATCCAGAGGCGAAGTCCAAGGAAGACTGCGTGGCATACCTCAAAAAGAAGGTCGACGCCGGCGCTGATTTTATCATGACACAACTGTTTTTCGACATTGATGAGTACAAAGATTTTCTGACCCGCTGCGCGAAGCATGGCATCACCTGTCCAATTATCCCTGGAATTCTTCCTATTATATCTTTTGATCGATTCCAGAAGTTTACGGAGTTTACAGGGATTAAAGTACCCCATCACATTCACGCCTCCCTTGAGCCAATCAAGGCTGATGACGAAAAGGTTCGGGCGTACGGCGTCGATCTATGTACCCAAATGTGCCGGAAGCTTTTCGACCTTGGTGCTCCCGGCCTTCACTTCTACACCCTGAACCTCGAGTCATCTGTGACTGATATACTCCAGGAGCTTGAGCTTTTAGACGACTGCCGGACACGGAGACCTATGCCATGGCGCGCGTCGACAGTTGATAGCCGCAAAAGCGAGGATGTCCGGCCGATTTTCTGGAGTAATCGCCCTAAAAGTTATCTGGCCCGCACCATGAGCTGGGATGATTTTCCCAACGGCCGCTGGGGAGATAGTTTTTCGCCGACCTTCGGGTCTCTGAATGATTACTATATATTCCGCCGCGGACATGATCCGGCAGTTCGCCAAAACCGGATCAAGCTTTGTGGTAATCCCACGACCGAATCAGATGTGGCCAGCGTGTTCGCCCAATTCTGTCAGGGCAAGATCAACTGGCTTCCTTGGTGTGAGATGCCGGTTCAGATCGAGACGGACCGCATCGTATCTCAACTCGTCACCCTTAATAAAATTGGCTATCTGACCATCAATAGCCAGCCTCAGGTTAACGCCGCCCCAAGTGACTCACCGGATGTGGGCTGGGGCGGACCAGGTGGTTACGTGTACCAAAAAGCATATGTGGAGTTTTTCACCTCACGAGACAAACTTGAAAAGTTAATGAAACGCGCCTCGGCATTGCCATCGATTAGTTTTCACGCGATCAACGCCAAGGGTGAAAGCTTCTCATCTCTCGACGTTCAAGCCGTTTCTGCCGTGACTTGGGGCGTCTTCCCCGGCCGTGAGATTATTCAGCCTACAGTCGTTGACTCAAAAAGCTTTGAAATCTGGAAAGACGAGGCCTTTGAGCTTTGGCTTGCGGAGTGGCGTGCTCTTTACGAGAAGGACTCAGAGAGCTGGAATTTGATCACGCGCATGCACCAAGACCACTTCCTGGTAAATGTTGTTGAGAATGACTACGTTAATGGCGACATTTACCGCCTATTCCCATGTTTTATCGAGGACTGAGAGCTTTATAAGCTGTCGAGTAAAGCATGATTTGTTTTACCACGCTCGATAGACCATTGCGTCGGTTCATAGACAGATGCTCTGTGATGCCACCTTCTCGGAGAAATTCCGGCGAGAGACCCAAATTCTCCGTGGGCGGATTACCGCTATAAACGGCGATCAAAATCGCCATAATGCCTTTAACAATGGCCGCATCGGAATCAACATGAAAATAAACAAGACCGTCTTTCAATTCTGGTACAAGCCACGCCTGCGACATGCAGCCTTGAACCAAAAACTTATCCTGCCGCTGAGTTTCTGCTAACACCGGCAAAGCCCGGCCCTGCTCGATGATATACCGGTAACGGTCATCTACCGACCCGATGGACGCTAGATCCGCCAGTACCTTTGCTTTTTTTTGTTCAATGCCGCTCATAAAAATCCCGAATCAAATCCGTTCATATAATGTATTTTTTGTCCCAAAACAGTTGCCAATATCCGTCCCGGAAGGCTGGATCCTACAAAGCAGCTATTGCGGGATAAACCAACAAAATCAGACTCGCTCACAATAGCTGATGACGCCTTAACGTCACAGACAACCGCGTTAAATAGTCGCCCCTCGGCAATTACACCAAAACTGGACGATACTCCAAGAAAGCGCGCGGGAGCTGTCGCCCATGCGTCAACTAAACGTGTCTCGCTAAGGATCCCTCTGTTCCACAATTCAAGCAGCACCCTGAGCGAGGTCTCAAGTCCTGTCGTGCCAAAAGCGCTGGTTTTAAAGTTCGTTGTCTTAACTTCCCGTTCATGGGGAGCGTGATCTGTCGCCATAAAGTCGCAGTCACCCGACGCGAGTGCCTCCTGAAGTCTATCCCGGTCACTGGCTGAACGGATGGGAGGATTCATTTTGAATGCCGAATTATCCTCCTTGATTTCTTCAGAGGTAAAAAACAAATGATGAGGGCTCACCTCACAAGTGACCTTAAGCCCTGAACGCCTCGCCTCATTGACACTTTTTAATGTGCCAGCGGCGCTGATGTGCAAAACGTGATACCTGGCTTCGGGTACCTGTTTCAGTAACCTTAAATCCCGGTCAACCATGTCAACTTCAGCTGATTCAGGATACGGCACACTGCCAATGACTTTTTGAACCGGACCGGCCGCGAGAACTCCTCCATGACCAGGAACTTCCGCGTGCTGTAAAAGCGGTAAGCCCGTGGGAGCGGCTCCTCTAAAAACCTGAAGCATAACTCCGTCATCAGCGACGCCTACTCCGTCATCGGTAAAAGCTGACACACCACCGCGGGCCAAGACGTCAAAATCAACGCACTCACGCCCCCTTTGACCCATAGTCATGGCGGCCGAAAACAGCACCTTAACGCCCGTCTCGGCCTCAGAACCGGCGACCTCGCGCTTCGCGAGCTCAAGTGTGGCGAGATTATCAAGAACAGGCTTTGTATTTGGCATCGTCAGCAACGCGCCAACGCCACCAGAGACGGCTGCCCAAAGCCCACTTTCGGCGGTTTCTTTTTGTTCCTGCCCGGGAACTCTGAGGTGCACCTGAGCGTCAACACCGGCTGGTAAAATGACCAGGCCCTTGGCCTTTATTTCCTTGAACCCAGCGAAATCAGAACGATTTATGTCTTTTTCGATCTTTATGACCTTACCATCCATAACGGCAATATCGACACCAAGACGCACTCCAGAAGCGTTCCAAAGATCGCCGTTTGTGATCAAAAACCGCCCAGACGAATAGGATTTAATCTTGTCGTGCCGCATAGTTAGCCCCTTGATCCCGGAAAGATGGGGCTCAAATTTAATACATCGGTAACAACCTCGCGAAAGCTACTATAGATTCAGGTTCAATGAAATCCAATTCTCTGTTAGAAGAACCACCCTTTACTGGTATTTATTGAGACTTTTAGGACTCCTCAGAGCAAGAGATTCATGAAACGACACCTGGCCGAGATCGATGTCGCCAAGACAAAAATAGCAAACGCCCAGCGCCTTGACCGCGTTGGCATGAGCAATATTGAATGCCCAGTCCTGATTCAGCTCGCGGGCAGCCCCGTGCAGCTCGCCTCCGGACGAGCCGACGCTTTTGTGAGCCTCGATGAGCCACAAAAAGGTATTCACATGTCACGCTTATTCCTCTCGTTGACAGAGGCTCTGAGCACTAAGCCAATTTCACCCGCGCTGGTGGGAGAAGTGGCCCGCAGCTTTCTTAAAAGTCATGACGGGATCAGCAAATTCGGTCATGTCCGGGTCAATTTTGAATTGATGATAAAGCGCCCATCGTTATTGAGCGATAACAGCGGCTGGCGTTCATACCCTGTAAGTATTTGGGCGACCGCAACAGACTCAGGAACCCGGCACGGCGTCGACCTGACGGTTCTCTACTCCAGCACCTGCCCATGCTCGGCGGCTCTAGCGAGACAGCTTATTCAAAATAAATTCAGTCAGGATTTCCCTCCCGCCCATGACGTTACCAGAGATGCAATCATCTCATGGCTCGGCAAAGAGGAATCCATCGCGGGAACACCGCACGGGCAGCGCAGCGAGGGCAAGGCCAGGCTGTTGTTGGAAGCCCCCACTGCGGATTTGGGCATCGTGATCGAGACCATTAAAGGCCTTGAGTCAGCCCTTGCCACTTCAGTTCAATCAGCCGTCAAACGAGAAGACGAACAGGAATTCGCGCGCCTTAACGCTGGTAATCTCATGTTCGCTGAAGACGCCGTTCGTCGCATGAGCGCAACCCTCGCCCTTAACAAATCATTTACAGGAACATCCTGCGAAGTACGGCACTTTGAGAGCCTGCATCCGCATGATGCTGTCGCCAAAGTAGCCACTGGTTTACTACTGGATCACACTTGGAACTGACATCAGAGTCGGTCAATCCGGATGATGCCGCGCTTATTTAGCACCAATTTAAAATGGTCATATACAATCTCCCGGTCACGGCGATGCTGCAGGGAATGACGTAAAACAATATGCATTTGGTAAACTTTGGGAAGTTTCAGTGACGAAAGCCTGCCGTCCGCGCTGATGACGTCCGTTCCAGCCTGGGGGTCATCAAGTCTCGTTAGGTACCCGGCGATATTGATGCGAAGAATATCGTGTACAGCCCGTATCGGATAATCCATCAAAGCGATCGCCTTTGGGTACAGTTCCACGACTTTTCGGTAATGAATGATATTCTTCGCTGCGTCATCAGCCTCAAGATCATCAGAATACGACTGCAAGCGAAGCTGTTTTACTTCGACGGGAAGATCTTCCGGAGCCACAAATCTTGTATACTCATTGACGTTACCCACCTCAATGGGCGCCTCAGTAGCGGGTTCATACAAAATCCGCTCGCTGTTGTCGGCGACCCTTCCAAAAATTCTGCCTGAGAAGAAGCTTCGCCCATTTTCTTTGATACGGTCTTTCAGTACATACGCGATCATGGACGCCGTAATGATCAGAAAGCTGCTTGACTGCCAAAAATCAGTCTGAGCCGCCCCGTTACCACCAATAAAGGCGCCGCCACGCAACGTAATAAAATACATCGCCACAACCCACCAAAGTGCAGCTAGTCCAGCTGCGGCCATTGCACCCAACTGTCGCTGAAATTCAAATAAAGGTCTTGTCCGGATATTGAGATAAAGCACTCCCCATGTCCTACGCTTTAAAACTCCACGCCGGTACATGTACCTCTCCACCTCAGCATCGGTGCTGTGCTCATCTACCCACGTATAGCCTCGCTTTTTGGCGTACCACCGTTCAAGTCTGTTCATAGCAACACAGCGTCTCAGAAAGGCAAGGTAATCAATCTCCGGCACGAGCCTCGGATCAATCTCGGTCGCCACACGCATAAGGCTTGCGACACCATCGCGTAGCCTATAGGTACAATACTCATCAACAAACTTAAGTTCGTTTACCAGTGGCCCAAGGTAATCCTGATTGAGATTCTCAGCCTCGACGAGAAGTTTACGCCACTGCTTTAGCAAATACATCGCCTTACTGAGTAGTTCCCTGGTCTCATCCAGCTGACGCTCCAGGTCTTTAACGAGAACTCCCTGCTCGTCATAAACAACAATGATCTTCTGGTGAACCCTGCGGAGGGTTTTGGTGCGTTTTGCCATTCGTTTCAGGAAATAGCTTGCGAAAGAACATCCGAAAATTCTCGCCTCGGAGATCGCCCTCTGGATGGTCGCAGGAGGGCGCCCATCAGCGACCATACGAACATAACGCTCCAGAAATTTAATGGGCGAGCGATTTCCGTTAGTTCCAATCAGGTCTTTGAATGAAAATCTAGGTTCCCTGAATCTGACCAACGGGCGAAGATCCGAGTAAAAACGCTCTTTGGTATATGTTTGAGGGGAAACCCCAAGCTGCGGCGGATAAAAAAACCACGCCTCGACGACGTATTTTTGCCTGCGATTGGCCCCCACCAGGGCCGGAACGACCGGGTAATCAAAAACCGTCTCAAGTTGAGTGCGATCATGAGCGGCAAATGTTGATTTCACCCTCACTGACTCAACGCCGGACCTATCACGCGACTTCTTCGACGATCCGTCTTTATCTGACTCTGGCTTTTCTTTTTGGACTGCTTTCGCGTACATGTCTGGTTCTTTGCTCTTAACTGTAAAAATAATAGTTTAGAGTTTACCAGATCGGCAAAATGAGCACACCAAAAACGAGAAAAAGAATACTGGCAGTATAGCGGACATAGGCCATGGGAATAATTTTAATAAGACGCTCACCACCAAAGACGCTTATACCATTGCTTAAGAGCATCCCAAGCGTACTACCCGCAGTAACCGCGAGAACTGACTGGTACCTGGCTCCGAGAGCAATCGTCGCCAGTTGGGTCTTATCGCCCATCTCAGCAAGGAAAAAAACCACCAAAGTTGTCCAAAATGGGCCATACTTATACTGTTTATCGAGACCCTCATCAGAATCTGGTTTTAAAATCCAGATACCGAAAATTATAAACAAAGCCCCCAGAATATATTTCAAGGTCTCTCCTCGAACCTGACCCGCCAAAAAAGTTCCACACCAGGCCGCTCCCAGATGATTAGCGATAGTCGCGACAAATATAGCAGCCATGATCGTCCACGGCTGTTTATACCGCAATACGAAAATAAGGCCCAGCAACTGGGTTTTGTCCCCCATTTCCGAGATAGCGACCAAAATAAACGACTGAATCAAAGCTTCCACGATGGGCACCCCAATCAATTAAAAAAACCCCTTAGTCGGAGGACTCAAGGGGGCTAGTTTACAGTCGGGGGGCGTATAATTCCAGCGGGGATTAGGGAGTGCGGACAAAAGAACCGTACTTAATTGGACGGACAGCGTTATTACCGGCGATCGTGACATTGCCAACGATAAAGTCATCAAAGTCACCCACGGGGTCACCATGGTCATGACCAAATCCGGAAGCGAGAACCACATCGTAGACACCTTTTTTTAGCACAACCGAAGTGCCGGCAAACTGAAGCGCGAGCATAGGGAGACTTCGACTCTGCATCATTGCCTGACCGGCAAAGATCGCGAAAGTATTTGTTGGGTAATCGATACCACAGATGCTGCCTACATTGATTTGAACCGCGGTGTTATCGTTTAAAACCTCAAATTGGAAAAAGTATGCGTTTCCTGTGAGGGGAAGTGCTGCGACTTGGCGCCTGCAAGAGCTGTTGTCAAATTTTCCGTCACCGATGTGAAATACCTGATCGTGACCGAAGACTACTGAGTTCGGCGTAGGTTGTGTAACCTGACTGTTTGGACCGATCTGTGGCTGGCAGGGCTGGCCATTACAGTTATTGCCGTTAGGGTTTGAGCCGCTTGGGTTTGAGCCGCTCGGGTTTGAGCCGTTTGGGTTTGAGCCGTTCGGGTTGGTGCCGTTCGGGTTTGTGCCGTTCGGGTTTGTGCCGTTCGGGTTGGTGCCTACCGGCACTGTTTTCTTCGTGCCAGACCCACCACCGAAGAAACTCGCGTTTCCGCAAGATACGGTCGCCAGCATCGTAACGAATGTGGCTAAAATAATTTTACGACCAAACATAATTAACTCCAGATCAGCAAATAAGGTTCAACAGCAGCAGCTACAAACAACATACCCCTCACGAGGCCTCAGTCCCTTCAAAGCATCAGCCATGCCAAGGAGGCCGAGCAGTCTAATCAGAGACTTAGGGCTATTAATTTTTAGAAAGCGTCAGAATTATTGACAGTTTGTATGAATTTGGTGCATTCAGGTTCTGCCTTATGATCCCTAATCACGAAATGACAGCGACCTCTATGACCCCAGAAATCATCTTTCAAAACGCCCATTTCATCATTGTCGACAAGCCGGCCGAATCGCTTAGCGTGCCATCAAGGCTTGGCCATAAAGATCCAAGACCCGTGATTGGGACTATCCTGCAGGACAGCCTTAAAACCAGGATCTTCCCGGTTCACCGCCTTGATGAGGACGTCAGCGGACTTTTACTATTCGCGTTAAGCGCGGAGGCGCATCGCGCCGCCAATCAGTGGTTTGAGGCGCACAAAGTCATTAAAACCTACGAGGCTTTCTCAAAACCCATCCCCCACGAAACGGCCGAGTCCTACAAGACTCCCCAAGCCTGGGAGTGCAAACTTATGCGCGGCAAAAAACGCGCTTACGAAGCCGACTTCGGCAAGCCTTCCGTGACAAGGGCGCTATTGGTTGGAATAAGCCAAACAAGACGATCTGTCTGGCACTTGCAACCCCTCAGTGGACGCTCTCACCAGCTTCGCTACGAAATGGCCAGACATGGTTTTCCCATCGACGGAGACCATCTGTACGGGTCAGATGCACAACGGGAGCCCGGAAAAGGGATTGAACTGCGGTCATTTCGCCTGGATTTCAGCAATTGCGATGGCCGGGAGCTTTTTGACCTGCCTGCCGACATACAAATTCCGACAAATATTCCGTGGAATAACTTCTAGTGGCCAACCATCACAGGCGTTGACTCAAATGAGCGCGCCCCAATTGGCTGAACAGGGCGAGCATTCATGGAGAATAGCCTTCGGAACGCCGTTACTTGATCCATTGAAAACTCCACAGGCTCGGCGAAAACGCTCCACAAAACTCCCTCAGTGCATGGCGGCGTCGTTAGCGAACCCTGGTACCTGAAGACACTGGTGTCCTTTGGTAAAATTGACGCGAGGTTCAACTCCGAGGTTGCTGTCGGAGCGCTGTCCGTTTTCGCCGGCATAAAAGGCATGATTTTACCAATTTCCTGATTCGCGCCGCCTACCTCGACTAACGCGCCGATCACCGCCAATTTTCCCTCAGAGGTCGCGTGCACGAAATGAACTTCCATTGGATAGCTTAACCCACTCACCTGGTGCTCACTTGGCGTATGGAAGTGAAACTGCTTGAGCGTATACATCTGCCCAGCGATGATCGCGTGGCTCTTTCCGGTCAGGTTGACTTGAATCGTGTGTCCATTATTAACGACTGTTCCCTTCTCAGTTACCCACTCAATACGAATATCGTTTTTCATCCGATTCGACCGCTTGGGAATATCGACAGGCGATTGACTGACGCCTGAAGCGCATGTTTTAAATTCATCTTGAAGCGCGCCCCACATATCCGGCCCCACCTCGCCCTTATAATCCCAATTAACATCCCCGCTCAGGCCCGCATGATTGCCTGCCGGGCGGGTTTCGTAAGTGGATCGACCAGGGTGGGTCGACTCAGCGGCCAAGGCACTCCTCGTTCCTGGCGCCCCGCTTAAAGCTCTTACTGACATCGTCCAGTCGCCAAGCCCACGCCAGATCATCGCGGCCATCACCGCCAGCCCCAGCGCTGAAAACGCCGCAGCGGACCCTGACTTTTCAATACCCATTCGAACCATATACAAAACAAGTCCGCCAGAAACCGCGAATATGCCGATCAAATTGGCTGTCATAATTCCCTGTGCCGAGTTCAGGTAGGTGCTCACAACACATGTCACCACGTAGGCCCACTGAAACGCGACGTTACCAAAAAGCGTAAAAGATTTTACGGACTTGCTTTGAAGCCGGCGCCAGAAATAACACAAAAACAGATTCTGCAGAGTAAACGCAACCAGTATAAGACTGGAAACCTGCACATCACCGTAGCCCATTAAATTATGCGCCAAAAATCCCGCGCTTACAGGAAACATCGCCATAGTTGAATTCACCAGGACGGGTGGGGCAAGGTCTCCAGTGAGTTTTGGAGCGCCAAGGGGCTGCATAGTCATTCAGGTAACCTCCAGAGCCACAAAGTCGATGCTTCCAGAAAGGAACATCCACCGGGCACGGCCTATAGGTCGGTCGGTCAGGCGTTTAGCTTTAGACAAAGTCGGTTATTAGTTTGAATTTACAGGGGATAATTGTATAGTTTACCTCTTTAACAAGAGCCCTAACTCCCCACTGCGAGGTGACTCATGCCAGAACTCTCAACGCTGGATCCAATTGTTGCCCTGCGTAGTTTTTTATTCCTTCGTCTGGTTCAGCATGGCATTGAGACATGGCTCAGCAAGGGCAACAAAGCCTGGTGGAGCGACGAGACAAGACAAAAGGAGGCCGCAACCGCTCTCGGCATCTCTGATTCAGACATGACCAAAACCGCCGCGTACTCAACGGACCGCTACTATCTGGGCCGTGTTCAGGCCTTGACTGGAATTATCGCCACCATTCTTTTTCTGGGATCTGGCGGACTCGGATGGGTTGAGGGGCGGGCAATCTCCCTGAACCAATGGGTTCAGGGGGGCCTGATCACACAGGGTCTTTTTTTCATCGGACTGCTGACATTTCTTTCGCAGATTTTATCACTGCCGTTTGCCATCTATAGCACGTTTGTCATTGAGGAAAAATTTGGCTATAACAAACAAACTCTCAAAAGCTTTATCATTGACCTGATCAAAGGCACCCTTCTGGGCGTTATATTTGGCTCTGTCATTTTATCGCTGATACTTTGGATCATGGAAAGCGCAGGAAGCCTCTGGTGGCTGTACGCGTGGGGAGCTCTTAGTGCCTTTAGTCTCTTGACCGCCTGGCTTTATCCGACACTTCTGGCGCCGATATTCAATAAATTCACACCACTGGAAGAGGGCGAGCTTAAACGTGAGATCCTCACCCTGGCCGGTAAGGTCGGCTTCAAGACCGACGGCCTTTTTGTTATGGATGCGTCCAAACGCTCCGGCCACGGAAACGCCTACTTTACGGGACTTTTCGGCAAAAAAAGAATTGTATTATTTGATACGCTCATCAGCAGCATGAGCCCAACAGAAGTTGTCGCCGTCTTGGCTCATGAGCTGGGACATTTTAAACTGCACCATGTCCGCAGCGGAATGATTCGCGGCCTTTTACTGTCTCTTGCGATATTCGCGGGAATTGGGGCCATGCTTCCTCACCAGAGTTTTTACGGGGCATTTGGCCTCTCAGGAGTTACCAATTACGGCGGCCTTGTGGTGTTCTCCCTTTGGTTCGGACTTCTCGAATTTTACATTCAGCCTCTGCAAACCTGGTTTTCTCGCCGCAATGAATTCGCGGCAGACAATTTTGCCAAAAAAACTCTGGAAACCGGAGAGACGCTGGCTGCGGCACTGAAAAAATTACGCGAAAAAAGCAATGTGATGCCCATCGCCAATCCGTACTTTTCCGCCATGTATTATAGTCATCCGCCCATGCTCGAGCGGATAAGGACTTTACTCAATCAAACATAAGAACGCTCGCGGGCAGTACGTCCGCCTGCTTGGTCTCCTCGACCTTGACGTCCTGCTGAGAAAGCACGAACTGCAGCTCAAACACCATTTTGTCCCGGCCCATAGCCACACAAATAACAGGGTTTGACACTTTGTGCTGAATGATATGATTCTTGCCCATAATCACCTCAGGAAGGCCGATGGTGACTTTAATCCCAAGTTTAGCAAAATTCAACTTTACCTTGCCCAAAATCTGGTTACACATCTCTCCCGTCAAGTCAGATACAAAATCATTGTCAAATTTTACATCCATACCCTCAAACAACATGACGGCGAGTTTTTTGATAAAGGGCGCAGTCATACTTAGCCCCATAGATCCAACAAACCCATCACCGGTGAGCGCGATAAGTCCCGTACAGAAACCCTTTTCAGGCTGCCCGCGTGGGCGTACCTGAACTTTGCCGCGCTGTGGTTTCTCCTGAAAGTAAAATTCATAAACCTCCGCGGCGGCCTCGATAAAGGAGTTGATAACCCTGACATCATAACTGACTTTCTTTTCGCTTTTGGCGAAACGGGCCTTCAAAGACGCCTCCAGCGCCGGAAAGTCAACGGGCTTTTGTAGGAAATCCCTGATCTTAAGACCTTCCGCCTTCACATTCAGGACCGGATCCAGCTCACCGGTAATGATATAAATAATTGAATTTCGATTCTCGGCGCTGCTTCGAGCGGTCGCGGCGACCTGAAGCCCATTCACGCTCGGAAGCCGGAGATCGAGAATGATCAGATCAAACTTCGTGCTGCGGACCAAGCCTAACGCCTGCATGCCGTCATGACATTGCTTCACCTGGAATCCGAGAGGTGTGAGAAAATCGCGCATGGTGTCATTAAAATCGCGATTATCCTCGACAATCAACGCGGTCCGTACTTTTGTCTCAGCTGGTGGTGTAGGAGCCAGCTCTGCTGTTGTCATGGCGATTACAGACCTTGTCTCAAAGTAAATTAAGGACCGAACTTTTACTAAAAGGCCTTCGGTAATCTGACCGTAAACATGAATCCAAAGCGTTAACTGGCCGGAAAATTCCCTTTCATTTCCTTTTCAAGTCAGAGGGATAGGGCCTAGCGAAAACCGGGGTGCTCTTGAAATGTGCTAAAATCAAAAAGCACACAATCATCCTACTCCGGCGTCCCCACATCGAAAGGACATATCCCATGATGAAACAGTCAGGAATCAGAACCAAAATCGCTCTGTCAGGCATCGCCCTCACGGTCGCTGGATCCTACAGTCAGGCATTACTCGGAATGACGGTCGGCGCGTACGCCGTCGCAAATCACTCAAGCTGCGGCGCTGGTAATATCCCAGGAACTATCGCTGAACTTAACAAGTTCTTCGCCAGCCCTGATTTACCAGCGGATTTTCAGAAAAATTTCTACTGGACTGATCAGCAAGTCAAACAAACTGACTGGACAAAAGACGGTGACTACCAATCATCCACGTCCACAGGCACTGGCTTTGACGGGTCAGACGCAAGTCTTCTGACTTACATCGCGAGCCATGGCGTAACGAGCGGAGGCGTCTATAAGGCACTTTCCGGCTCACGCAATAACGGTGGCTGCTACATCCCCACATCAAGCCTTGAACTCGGAAATAATGTCAGCCGCTACACCATTCTCTCAACCTGCCAGGGCCTCAAAATCGGCACCGGTGATAATCCGGCAGCAAGCGGTGAGAACCCCACACGTACATGGAAAAACGCGGCTAAAGGTCTTAACTGTATTTTAGGGTACTCAAACAATATGGCGGACGCTGACCAATATGGCGAGTATCTTCTCAAGAACATCAAAGAGCCTGGCAATACGCTCGCCAAGGCATTCATGGACGCCTCAGAGGCGGTTTCCGAGAACAACATCCCGGCTGTACTTTGTTTCGGCTCAACTGAGCAGGACGCGGCCAGCTACATCGCCGGTAATTCCTCGTTTGATACGCAATCAAGGCCCAATGACGCGTCATCCTGGGTTTACCGCATGGTAAAGCAAAACGCGGGCGAGAAATCCCCGAGTTCCTCGATCCCAGCCGCTCTTAAACTCCGCCCCGTAGCGGTTCGTGCGAATAAAATCGCCGAGTTATTTCTTGGCAAGGCGGTAAACGTATCAAGCGCCGATAAGCTCACCACCTACTCTTCAGACTCTGGAGCGGCCACCTATAATAAAACAACCGGCGTTCTTTCTATCACCAATAATCTTGTCGCGGATGCTCTGGATCAGGATGTCCCTTCCAGCGCTGAAGCGGAAGAAATCGCCCGGCATGCTCTCAAAGTAAGTGGTCTTGGGAAAATCGCCGGAAAGCTCTCGCTCAGCGCGACCGCTGAGGACGTATTGGGCGGCCTGCAAGGCATCAAAAAAGTAACGGCCCGTAAGTTTATATTTAAACAAGACCTGGCCGGTTCCTTTGGCCTCTCCCAGCAGGGATCTGTCGAGGTCACCATCGGCGCAGCCGGCACTGTCACCTCAATTAAATCCGCTCTGGTCAGCATTGATTCGTCCTTCAGGTCCGCTCGCCGCCCGACTGAATTCGCGGCTCGTATGGATGACATCGAGTCCGCGGTCATTGAACAAGTCGCTGCCAAAGCTCCTGGATTTAACTACCGCGTGATTAAGCAACGAATCGGCTACGATGCGGGAAACTTCCATAAAGCGAATCAAATCGCCCCCGCTGTCATCGAAATGACAGTCGAGGCATCCCAGGGTGAGTTCGCCCGGAACTTTATCGAGAAAGTCACACTGTAATCAGCACCCTTGGTCAAAAAGTAAGAGCCACCCATCTGGGTGGCTCTTACTTTTTACGGTCACGCGTGCGTGGTGGCCATCCAAATATATTTGATAACAAGCACAATTGTAAGTCCGTACATCACGGGATGAACCTCTCTACCTCGCCTTGCCAGCAGTAAAACAAATACATGAGTCAATATCCCAAGCGAAATGCCATTGGCAATACTGAACGTTAACGGCATTCCGATCATCGTCACAAACGCGGGCAAACTTTCTTTGATGTCCTTCCAGTCAATACGACTGACCGAATCCATCAGCATGGCGCCCAGCATAATGAGGGCCGGCGCGGTTGCGACTGCAGGCACCGCTGACGCTAGCGGCCAGAAAAATAATGCCATCAAAAATAAAATTCCGGTCGTAACCGCAACAAGTCCTGTTTTACCTCCATCCTCAATTCCGGCAGCGGATTCCATATATGCTGTTGTTGTTGAGGTGCCGATCAGGGCGCCAACAGTTGTTGCAATAGCATCAGTGGCGAATGCCTGACCAGCCCGGGGAATCCTGCCTTCCTGATCTGCGAATCGAGCGACTTCTGAAAGCCCCATCAGGGTTCCGGCAGTATCAAAAAAGGCCACGAATAAAAAAGTGAAAACTATACCCGCAACGCCTAAATCCATGGCGCCACGTATATCAAGAGCCCCAACCAGGTCATGGGGCCAAACCGGGAGACTCACAACTCCGTGCTCAAACCCAGTGAATGCTTTTCCGGCGAAAACCGGCAAATTAAATATAACAGCTACAACAGAGACACCCACGACACCGATAAGAATAGCTCCAGGGACCTTCCGTAGCATCAAGGCGGCCGTACAAATCAAACCACACAAGGATAAAATGACCCCGGCAGACGTCATATCACCCAGCCCAATCATGGTGGCTGGAACAGGCACGACTATCCCTGATGCCTGCAAACCAATGAAAGCCAAAAACATGCCGATTCCCGCTCCGCTGGCACGTTTAATGGATAAGGGGATCGCGTTTACAATCGCCTCACGCAGGCCACTTACAGAAAGTATCAGGAATACAACTCCGCTCACGAATACCGCGCCCAGAGCGGTCTGCCATGAAAGCCCCTGTCCGAGAACAACGGTATAAGTAAAGTAGGCGTTAAGTCCCATTCCTGGCGCCAAAGCGATCGGCATCCGCCCGAGAAGTCCCATCAGGACAGAGCCGATAGCCGCCGAGAGCGCGGTCGCAGAAAGTAATTGCGCGGGTATGTCAGTGACGCCCGGGATAATAATCGCCGGCGCTAATATCTGTGGATTCACAAATAAAATGTAAGCCATAGCCAAAAAGGTTGTAATACCGGCTCGAATCTCACGCGGAACTGTCGTCCCCGCTGCCTGAACACCAAACCATTTAGAGATCATCTCAGTCACAAACACCTCCGTTTGATCATTTTGCAGGATGTTTGCTCTTTCCTATACAAAAAAAACGTGCCATACTTTTATATGGTAGCCAGTTAACAACTCTAAAAAGGGTCGGATACTATGGACAAACTAACTTCGACACAGCTTAAAGCCCTTACTTTTATTCGTTCCAGCATGGAGTCAACAGGCTGCGCGCCAACGCTTCGCGAGATTTGCCAATTTATGGGCTACTCGGCTGTTGGCAGCGCGCAGGATTTGATTTCCGCCTTGAGACGCAAAGGGTTTCTGGAGGAGCCTTCCAAACAAGCGGCCAGAGCCATTGTACCAACTATCGCTGCACGGGATATGCTGCATGATGACAGTCGCGATGAGGAAGACCCATTTACCTTCGCCCTCCCCTGCCTTGGATCAGTACCGGCAGGAAACCCCATAGAGGCGGTTGAGGACCGTATTGGAACGCTTCGCATTTCGGCAAGCATGCTGCCCAAACCCAAGCCTGCGAGAGACTCGCTGTTCGCTCTCAAGGCCAAAGGTGAAAGTATGGTCGGTGCGGGGATTTTAGATGGCGACTGGTTGGTAGTAGCCAGTCAGCAGACCGCTCCTGCCAATTCCATCGTCGTTGCCCGCCTGGAGGGTGAGGCCACCGTTAAACGCCTGATGAAAGACCGCTCCCGCGGATGGTATCTAAAACCGGAGAATCCAGCCTTTAAGCCAATTTATGCTGAAGACCGTCAGTTTGAGATTATCGGCAAAGTCGTGGCTCTGCAGCGCGGTTTTCACTGATTTTATGGTGATGGGTCGAGCACCACAGGGCTGATCCGATAATTTCCGCGATCAATTCCCCGTAAGCGTATCCAGCCGACTTCGCCGCTTTTGCGAAATCATCGTCTTGCGATAGTGCTGGATTTGGGTTTGCCTCCAAAAACACAGGCAATCCGTCTTCCGTAAGGCGCCAATCGAGGCGGGCATACCCGCGAAGACCAAGAGCCCTGAATATTTTCACGCTGGCATCAGCCAGCATTGCGGCGCCAGCATTGGTCAAATTTGCGGCACTCCCTGTTGAAATGCCCCATTTCTTGCGGTACACGTTATCCCACTTGGCACGGTAAGTCGCTACCATGGGATCTTTCTTCTCAAGATTTGTCATGAAGAGCTCTCGCGGTGGCAAAGGCTTAATAATGCCGCCATACTCGATCATTCCAACATAAAGCTCACGGCCGTGAATATACTCCTCAACAATAACGTCTGACTTGAGCTTCTGCGCGACCCAGGTTGAGCGCTCCTCACAAGAACTCCAGTCGGTTACAATGCTTGCTTGGGAGATGCCCTCACTCGCCTCGCGGTTAAGCGGTTTAACAATCAAAGGGAAACGCGCGGGGAACTCCCTGAATTGAAATCCTTCCTGCGGAAAAACCATAAAAGCTGGCACTTTAACGCCGTCCCATCCCGCGATTTTTTTGGTAGCGCCCTTGTCTTTACAAAGATGAAGAGCTGAGGGACGAGATCCCGTGTAAGGTACTCTTGCTAGCTCAAGAAGTGACGCCACGTCGCCCTCGTGCGCTCTGTCTCCCCGGTATGTCTCGCAGAGATTTACAACAACATCAGGATTTAGCGCCTCAAGTTTTTTCCAGAGGTCATTGATCTCATCAAACACTCCATGCGTGTGAAGCTCCAGACCAAGCCGTTTTACAGCGCGAGAGACGTCACGCTCTGTCGAACGTTCCATATTCTCAAGAAGGTATTGAGGATCATCATGCCCGACGATCCGCTCGGGGAGATCATAGAGCACGAGTACGCGCTTTGGGTTCTTTTGCATTTCCACGTCTCCGCTTTATAGGCATACACCTATTTTAGCGCACCATGGTCACGACAGGAAATCTTTGGCGGACAAGACTTACAAAGCGTCAAACCTTTGACGGTAATAAGACTCTAACGTGCGTCGCATGCGCCGTGCCTGACAAATTTTTTGATTAAAAACTTTACGCGGATTTTTTGCGCCGCAATCGGCCATCAGGCTGTCAACAAACATTAGTTTATTTAGCGCGACCGGCTTAGCACGGTATATATCCCAGCATCTGGATTCCGGATCAAGCCAAACAGCGAACGTCTCAGCGAAATCCTCATCCGGGTGAGTCTGCGCGTAGCCACCTGAAAGATTAACCACGAAATCCGGGTGATTCTCGACAGTCTTCACTCCGTCTGGATTATAGTGCATATCTGTATCGCCAAAAATATCCCGCCAATCCGCACGACGTGAAAGTCGATATGCGTGATCAACACAATGCCCAGCCTCGTGCCTCAGAAGACGCATGAATTCTTCTTCCGTCTCACCCTCAACATATCCAGCGAAAACGCGCTCGATAGACTTCAGTCGATCGTCGGCGAGCCAAAAAGGAATCGCTATCGCCGTAGACTGATCCGGACAAAACCACTCATCGCCAAAATATGTCTCGATACTCAGATATTGAAGGCCTTTTTCAGCTAGTTCCTGATCAAGACGCGCGAATCGTTCATCAAATCCCGCTTGCTCAATTGGCGGTGTAAGTGATGACACCGGGCGAGCGAGAAGGGCGCGGTAGACGCTGGGCAGTCTTCTGCCTGTTTCGTGGTTTTTTGATAAGTTTTTGAACACGACCCGCCCTTCAGACGGTCATCGCTATCACCTCAGAATATGCTTTGCAACAGACATGAACGCCTTGACTGGTCAGGGTCTCATAACAAATTTAAGGGAGTCTATTGACAGGCGGGGTAAAATCGTAATACCATACATTTGTACGGTGAGGAGTTTGGATAAGAGGTCAGCATGGCATCAACAGCACTAACGACTTTATTATCCGACATGCGCATCAGAACCGCAAGCGGAAGGCACTCAGACGGTCTCGCCAAAACACACACTAACAACCCTCAGGAGGTGAAATTATGCTTTGGAATCAATGCCTTGGACGATTTCTTCAAAGACAGTTCGAGCTCTGGGCTAGCCTTTGGAACCCTTCTGGAGATGGGCATCCCATTCGGCAACGGCGGACGCCGGTTATTAGCCCACCTGGTGGCAGCCGCCACCTCCGGGCTCTCAGGCGGGCAGAAGCACTGGTGTTTGTGGATCTCTGCAAGGCAGCGACCCGCGGTTTACCCACCGGCCTGGCAGGCCCTAGGGGCAGACTTAAACCTCCTGCGCTTTGCCTCGTCCGCGTCACCAGTAAGCGATCTCAAGGCCGCCTTTTTAGACGACCTTTTCAGGGTGATCGTCATTGATCATCCAAAGCCCCTAAAACCAGACGAGCATGTGTTTCTCGCCCAATGCGCCCGGCAGTACCGCAAGATCATTGTCGTGGCTCGTGATGAGCTCTTGAGCCCGAGAGATTCCAACACAGCGGCTCGTTATCGCCTGAATGTGTGGAGACCGGCACGGCAAAACATCCTGGAGATCACTCCCGTGCGCGGTCTCCACCGCACCCTTAGATTGTCGTCATTTTTTCAGCATCCGAATTTCAAAATAGCTCCTTAAAGCAGGCCCCTATGAAATCCACTCCTTCATTTATATCCGCATTGTCTGGCGCGTCCAGCCCGGGTCGCTTTGTCGCGATTCGCGCAGACGCGCCAGATGGCGGACCCTTACTCGGGATCACGCCAAAGGTCTCACGGTGGAGTGACTCTATTTACCTGCTTGATCTCGCTCCGGTGCGTCAATATTGGAGCCATGTGGCCGAAGAGCAGGGTGTTTCACTCACTGAGTATCTGTCCTCTGTTTTAAAAGAGCTATTCACCAGCGATACGCCTGTCACCATGGCGGAACACCCCTGGCAGGCACTTCTTTTGCTTTCTATGACCACAGAACGAGGTACGCTTAATTTCGTGGATGCCCAAACTCACCTCGGGCGCAGACTATTGCAGGACATCACCTGGGACCAGTGGATTGAGCGCTGCCGGGAGCTTCGCGAGGCACTCGTCTCAACCTCCGGCAAAAAATCCGGCACGGACAGCCTGGGCTCACTTTCGAGCCTCGCTAAAACCATCAACCGCATGCAGTTTTCCCACATCAGGCAGATGGCTGATATTGACGCGCCGGCTATGCAGCGTCGTTTTGGAAAACTCGCGGCGATGGCATGGGAATGGACATGGCCTTCTTCTCGGAAAAAGGAAACATCCGTACCACGCCAAAATTCCCTCATCAAAGACGAGTCATGTGACTCCCTCTTTACGGACGCTTTTCCCTGGGACAATATCCTCCCAAAGGATCTACCGTCCGTCTCCCGCCATATTGAGACTCCTCTGCGCCAGTGGGATCACATCGAGCCCCTGCTTTGCGAGGACTTTGACAACATTTGCAACCTCACTTGCTGGTCATCCCACGAGCGAGTTGTAAGCCTGGAGTGGGTGCTGTCCTTTTCATGCAGTCCCTCCCTCCGTATACCCGTCTTGTTCCGCCATCCTCACGCCCTCCACCGCGAATCCGGCCAACACAAGACAGCCCTGCTCCAGGCCTTCCATTCATGGAAAAATGCCACTGCCTCCCGGCTCAAAACCGAGGCACCGGGTGACACCTATATAGACGACGACTCCATTACTGGATGGACCGTCACCATTCGCGAAAGGCTTGTCATCACACCGCAGGTCCAAAGCATCTTTCGTGATGATCTTTCAAGTGAGGCCTCACAACTCTGCCGGCTAGAGAACTCGCTTCCCGTACCCCTAACCCGCTACGCTATGACTGATCACTGGACTCCCGAGAAGTCTTTCGCCGCCTTCAGCCAGGGGACGCCGACTGACAGCTCCAAAACCATCTCCTTTGACAGCGTCGCTAAACTTGCCGCCAGCCAGAGAAGGCCCCTCTTTATCTATGACAAACCCCAGCCATTAACAGACAGGCATCAGTCCTCTGGGCTTATTTTTTGCGAGCGCGTGGGCACCTCCTGGTGGTCTGAGCATCTGCCAGCCAACACCTCCTCTGAGGCAGGCCCTTGCAGAGACTATTACATTCGCATGACTGATGACGGCCCTCTCCAATGGGTTTTCAAGGCCAGTCATTCCGGTCCTGACACACCGGACAACAGTCCACTCATGCTTCACGGCGTATTTGGATAGTGGATATGCCTCTTAAACCAAAACATTGGACTGAATGGCTCGCTCACACGAACTTCAGCTTTCTCCACGGCGCGTCCCACCCCGCCGAGATGATGGATGCAGCCCATGCATACGGATACTCCGGACTAGGCGTGTGTGACCTTGATGGTGCTTACGGCTTAGCCCGCACCTACCGCCACTGGAAAAACCTCTCGCCTGAGACACGCCCGAAGCTATTTTACGGAGCCGAGATTCACCTGGAGATTGATCATCATCTCCCGATTCTTCACCAGAACACCCTAGCACTTATCGCCAAATCAGCGGTTGGCTACGGCAACCTCTGCCGTATTATTTCTCTCGCTCACAAAGGTGGTAAGCACAACGCTCACATTACTCTGACTGACCTCGCGGCACTTCCACTTGAGGATCTCGCGGTCATTATTCCCATGAGGGGACTTCTCAGAACTCCGGGCCAACGCACTGACTGGCAGAGCCAGTGTGAGGACGTTCTCAAGATATTTGGCCCAGAAAATACCTTTATGGCATTCAGTAGGCACCGCTCACCCTCTGAGGACATCTGGATCAAACAGGCCTCAAAAACCCAGGCCACCCTTGGCATCAGACCGCTTCTTTCTCTTGATCCATTTATGCATGAACGCTCCCGCAAAAAACTTTCCGACATGCTGGCGGCCATCCGTAGCAATCTTTCCCTTGATGACGCGGTGGCTCATTCTTTTGTCAACGACGAGCGCTGTCTCATGCCTATTGATGATATCTATAACCGCTTTCGTGACTTGCCGTTTTTTGAGGAGGCCATCACCAACTCTGAGCGACTTGCAGATAGCTGTCACTTCACCTTTGAGGAACTCCGCTATCGTTACCCAAAGGAGATGATCCCTCCGGGCCAGACCGCCCAAGGCTATCTAACATCTCTCACATGGGCAGGAGCTCTTGAGACCTACGGCCAGCCATTTCCTCCCAAAGTAAGGACTCTGCTTGAGCATGAGCTGGCTTTAATTGAAACCCTCGGGTTTGCCGATTATTTTCTGACCGTCTGGGACATTGTCGCCTGGGCCAGAAAACAGCAGATTCTTTGTCAGGGCCG
>CANILH010000035.1 GCA_947468665.1 Oligoflexales bacterium
GTGACGCGGTTATCCGAGAATACAGCGACGTTCAACGCGTCAGGTGTCGCGTCCGTGATGTCTATTTCTGGCGCGGTGCCGAGTCCTGCTGACTTTGAGGGCCACGCGGAGTCCGGTGTCGCTTGAAGTTTAACCGCGAGAGCGGCGAGCCGTGTTTTTATCGCCCGACAGGCGTTCAAGGCCGCGGCTCCGTTGATGTCTGTTCCGGTCGAGGCGGCGGTTGGTGACGTGTTCGCGTTCTTCTCCGTTGATGTGGTCATCACACGGATTCTGTTTAAGGGAAGACCCAGTTCTTCGGCAACCAGCATGGCGATCCGCGTGTTGACTCCTTGTCCCATCTCCACGGCTCCCGTGGAGACCTGAACAGAGCCATCGCGGTGAACTTGTACCAGAGCATTGCCCTGGTTGAGAAATCTTGTGGTAAAGGAAATGCCGAATTTCACCGCGGTCATAGAGAGACCCCGAAGGGTTCTCGCGTCTTTATCAAAGACTGTTGGCGCGGCGAGCGCGGATTTATTGTGTGCTGTAATCTCCAGACGCCGTGAGCGGTAGTTCGAGGATGTTTCAAGATCAGCGAACAACTTTGGCAGGAGATTATTATCAACCTTTTGGCCGTAATGAGTAGTATCGGCGCCGTCTCGGTATACGTTGGTTTTTCGGACATCCAGAGAGTCGATACTGAGGGCTCTTGCGATGTCCTCGATGATGCCCTCAATGGCAGCAACTCCTTTGGGCCCTCCGAAGCCGCGGAACGCCGTGTGAGGATGGACGTTCAGTTTGCAGACTTGACCGGTGACATCGACATCGGGAATGAAATACGCGTTGTCGGAATGGAGCATTGCCCGTTCCATAATGGCCGTTGAGAGATCAGCGTAGGCGCCGCCGTCGGAATATAAACGAGATTTTAGGGCGAGTAGTTTGCCGGTGCCGTCAAATCCAGCTTCGTAGTGAATCTCAAACGGGTTGCGTTTACCGGTCATAATCATGTCGTCGTCTTTGGTAAGGACAATGCGCGCTGAACGTCCGGATTTTTTCGCGATGAGGGCCGCGTAGGCGGCGATAGGGCTGGACTGGGATTCTTTGCCGCCAAACCCACCACCAAGGCGCTTTACAAGACAGACAACATCACTGAACGGGACACCTAGGGCTTCCGCGACCACGTGTTGAGTCTCGGTTGGATGCTGGGTAGAGGAGTGGACTTCCATCTGGCCGTTTTCTTTGGGGTAGGCGACGGCACTTTGATTTTCGAGATAAAAATGATCGGCGCCCTTAATGACGAGACGTCCTGAGAGCTTGTGGGGGGCTTTGCCCAGCGCCGCGGTCGCGTCACCGCGTTTGATATAGCGCTCGCCGCCGATAAAAGATTTTTGTTTAATGGCGGCCGTAATCGACATCACAGAGGGCAGTGGTTTTAGGTCGGCTTTGATGGCGGCAAGTCCACGCTGGAGGGCCTTGGGTGATGTGGCTCCAATGACGGCGAGCACCTCGCCGGCGAAGGTCGTGACTTTGTCGGCTATGATCGGCTGATCCTGAAAAATAGGTCCCCAAGCGTTATGGGCTACATCAGCCGCGGTCGCGATAGCAACCACTCCGGGGATCTTCGCCGCCGCCGATGTATCAAGGGATTTAATCTCCGCGTGGGCAAGTCGGCTGTAAAAACAACCGACAAACAGCTCGCCCGGCAGCATCGGACGGTCGTCAACATACTCGGACTCGCCGGCAACGTGTGTGATCGCTGAATCATGAGGAGGGGATTTTGTCGTCATGCTGGTGACCCAAAGACGTCGTGGACATATTGATTGAAGATATTATGAACAAGTGCCCGCCGAAACGAGTCGGAGCCGCGTGCGTCAGACAGAGGTGTGAGCTGGTCGTTTAGCATCTGGGTGGCTGCGGTTATGTGCTCGCTGGTTGGACGCTTGCCAATGAGGAAACGTTCAATTTTTGGCAGTCTTACGGGTGTGGCGGCTACACCGCCCAGCGCGATCGAGGCACTTTCGATGTCTCCTGATTTAGCGGTGTTAATCATCAACGCGGCACTTACGGCGGAGATATCAAGGTCTTTGCGCTGGGATACTTTATAGAGGCGCAAGTTTTTGGCGCTTTTTCCACGGGGAATCTCAACAAAGGTGATGATCTCGCCAGGTTTCAACGCAAGGTTTTTGTAGCCGAGGAAAAATTCCGTAGCGGGTATCGCGCGATGAGTGAGTTTTCGACCGACAAGTCTCTCAGTATGGATCACAGAGTCGGTTGCCAGCAAAAAAGGCAGGGTATCCCCGATAGGCGACGCGTTCGCGATATTTCCAACTAACGTGGCTGCGTTTTTTATCTGTGGCGAGGCGAAGAGATCAAGAAATTTCGCGAACTCCGGAATAGGTTTTTTCATGATCTCGCGAACGTCTGAGAGCGTGACGCGGGCGCCGATATAAATAGACGATCTGCCGATGTGGACTCCGTAAAGATCCGCGATGTTTTGCAGGCTTAAATTATACATTCCAAGTGGCTTGCCTTTATTGATCTGAACGCCGATATCGGTTGCCGCGCCGATGATCCGCGGCGAACTGGATTGGGCCATAAACCTGCAGGCATCGGCAAGATTATCGGGAGCCTTGAAGATCCGCGCCTCGGAATCAACAATCAGAAGATTGCCTTTGGTGTTGTCCCGAAGTTTTTTGATGTTTGCCGCCGTGAGATAACGACCTGCGAGTTGATGTTTGGCTGATGGCTCCATGGCCTCGGCAGCGTCGAGAATCGGGCTGTAGCCCGTGCAGCGGCAGAGATTACCTGTCAGGGCGTTTGCCGCGGTTTTGCGGTCAATGACTGCGTATTTCTCAATGACTCCCGTGAGTGCCATCACAAAACCCGGGGTGCAGTAGCCACACTGGGAGCCGTGACATGCGCGCATGGCTGTTTGGGCCGGCGCCAACTCGCCGTCAACTTTGAGGCCCTCAACTGTTACCAGGTGACTGCCGTCCATCTGCGCCACCGTGATGACGCAGGAATTTACAGCGATGAATGTTGGTTTTCGTTTTGACGCGATACCTGGTGGAGCGAAAGCCCGAAGTACGGTGCATGCGCCGCAGTCACCCTCGGCGCAGACGATCTTGGTTCCGGTCAACATAGCACGTTTGCGCAGCCACTCGGCAAGGGTCATGAAGGCGTCGTCGCCTGAGACATGAGTCAGCGTGCCGTTTAAGAAAAACGAAACTTGGGCGCGGGCCCTGTTGAGGTCTCGCTTTCCGCGGGTCATAAATCAGAGCGCCTTGGTCGTAAGCGCGAGCGCGTGAATCTCGCGCTTCATCCAGTCGCCGAGTGCTTTGTATACAAGCTGATGCTGCTCAACGAGTGACTTCCCCGTGAATTGGGATGACTCGATCACAACCTGCCAGTGGTCACCGCCGCCTGTCATGTCCGAGGCTTTTACTTTCGCGTCAGGAAACGACTCAAGAAGTTTCGTGGTCAATATTTCGGCGTTCATCTGCATAGTGGTGGAGCTCCTCATTGCTTAAGTGCAATCATTGTGCCATTTTAGCCTTGAAAGGCAAGGAGTTCTTGGCTTCCGGGGGGACCCTCGTGAATAGATTTCAGACACTTCATGGCGGGATATATGACTGGACACAGTACCGAGACCAGAAAACTAATTGTCGCCACCAATAACCGGCATAAATTGGACGAGATTCGCGCCATTTTAGGCACCAGTTGGATCGTGTTTGGTGCCTCTGACGTAGCGGCCGGAATCTCCTGGGATGAGACAGGACATACGTTTTTGGAGAATGCCCGGATTAAAATTAACGCTCTACGCCGCCACACCACAGATTGTGTGCTTGCCGATGACAGCGGACTTTGTGTCGATGCCCTTGACGGGCAACCAGGAGTTCACTCAAGCAGCTTTGGCGGTGTAGAGGGTGATCATCAGCGAAATGTAGATCATTTGCTCGCCGCGCTTAAGGACGTTCATGGAGAGCGTCGCGGCGCCCACTTTTATTGCTTGCTTTTATTTGTGGATGAATCGGGAAATGAGACCAGGTTTGAGGGTCGCTGTGACGGCCATATTGCTATGGAGCGACACGGAACGGGTGGGTTTGGATATGATCCTGTGTTTGTGCCCGATGGCTCGGATGTCTCAATGGCCGAGATGGGGGACGAGCGAAAAAATGCTATCTCGCACCGTGGCCGCGCGATGCGAGAATTTATCAGGGGCGTCCGCTGAGTTTACGTTCCGCGTCAATTTTGTATTGCTGATATTCCTTTGAGGTGTGAATCCAGCCAAAGTCCTTATGTTTGAGAGACTGCTGGAGCTCACTGTGGTATTTTTTGGGGTCAAGCAAAAATCCATTCAGGTAGAAAACCGCTCCTGATGGGTCGCCATTTTTCGAGTTGCAGCGGGCCAACAGGAAAACACCCCGTCTCGCGTCAAGCTCCTCATCAGCCCAGACTTTGTTGGCCTGCTGGAGATCCCAGATTTTTTTGAGGGGACGGGTCGCGAGGCTGCATTTCTCGAGCTCTCGCAGAGCGTTGCCCATGCGGAACAGCCCTTTGACGTCGATGTCGTTTTCGGTTTCGGCCTTCTCATAGAGTTTGACCGCGTCTTTGTATTTTTTCTCTGAGTATTTTTTCTCTGCCTCAATATATTCTTTGCCATGTTTGCGGACGCCTTTTTTCTCGAGCCCCGTGCCTACCATCGCGTCACCCGCGACTTTGACATCAGCCAAAACCAAACCACTGCCAAGTAGGCATGGTACGTCGCCGTTTCCATTACAGCACTTCTCGGCGACGTTCCCCGTGACGCGTTTTTGGTGGATCATTTCGCAGGAGGTGATCCCGGGTCGGATGAAAAATATAGTCGTCTCGCCCTGGAGGGCTCCCTTGCTTTTGCTGACGCCGTCCTGTACGGCGCGGCTCATGACCACGGTGCCCTTGACGACTAATCCCTTATAGCTGTCGAGAAGCTCCTGCCTGCCAGCGGGATCAAGGTCCGCGATAAACTTGTATTTGGGCTTAGATGTATCAAACATTGACGGGTCAAAGGCCTTGCAAACCTCAATGTCAAAGGCGATAGGGCCTTTAACAAGAGAAACGCACGCCTCATCGGCGTGCGCGACTGCCGGGTGAAATGCGAGCCCGGAGCAGATGGTAATTCCCTGAACTACTGATCTGAGGACCCGTCGTCCGGATTGACTAGAGCGGCTTTTGGTACTGGAGCATCTGACCACAGTATTCTTCCTTGACTTGAATAAACATTTTTCTTTTTGTCGCGGTACTCAAAAGTAACCTCTAATCCTTTTGGCGCGACACTCTTATCCAGTGTAATGGACGGGACGGAAAAACTGTAGTCTTTAAGGCTCTGGGTGAGAGAAATTTCCTGCCAGGGATCGGTGCCGATAGGCCGGTATTGCATTTTTCCCTCGGTAATCTGGTTTTCAGCTAGTTTGCTGAGAGTGCTGGCAAGCTGCGCTGCCTGGACGGAACCAACATGCATCGGAGCTCCGCCGCTGTCAACGCTCGCGATTTGTGTTTTCAGGATGGTGTCATCACCGGTTCCAAGCATTACAGTTGCGATGCTAACGGGTGTTTTTTGGCCGCCGCTAACAATGACGCCCTGGCTATTAAGGCGTGCCGCGACTGTCGGGCCGGCGGTCTCATCTGGCTCATCTGGAACGCCATCGGAGATAAAATATATTTCTTTTACGGCGCCTGGACGACTGCCGGTCAAGATTGCTTCAGCAGCTCCTAAACCTGCTCCGTAGCTTGTTCCAAGGCTGCCGGCGCATAAAGTGTCCTCGATCTTTCCACCACCGTCGATGTCACGGTAGAGGTTCGACTTCTCGCTCCACATTTTCGAGGATTTTGCCTTAACGACGTTCGCGAATGTCACAATCCCGAAACGCGAGTCTCCGCCGCGCGCGTTGATGTCATTTACTATGGCTTCGACGGCTTTAAGTCTTCCGCAGGAGCCAGTAGCCATAGGATCGTTACCTGGTTGTTTCCATCCATCTGCCATGGATCCAGACACGTCGATGACGAAGATGATGTCTCTTGGATAAGTAACGGGAGGACAAACCTTGCCACTGAAGATCAACGGTGTCTTGTCAAATGATGTGGACTTGAACGTGTGATCTCCGGAGCCCACGATGACCACATTGCCGTCTTGTGTCGCAGGCTGGGGGGCGGGCGCGCTGTCACACTGCCAGAACCAGGTAAGCCGGTCGACATTTTGACCGTGCCACCCGTCGGCGGTTTTGGACTTGCCTGTGGTGTCGTTAAATTTGGCCGAGCCGCATGCGGCTATGAGGCCTACGACGGCAGTCGAATACAGGAAACGAACAATTAAAACGTTCATAAGTAATTCCTCCAAATGGCATGCTGGGGCGGGGTACGCCAAGGGCCAGCAGTGTATTCGGTGGAACGGAGCAGAAAGTGAGTAAGACTATGTATTGTTCCGAAATTACAGAGTAATTAACTTGTCTTTTTGCATGCGCCAAATTCACCCTAGGTCTTGCGGGTCCGATTTCCCCAAAAGTCAGGTCAATAATATATGACGCCAATCCTCACGTAATTGCCCGGAAGTTTGATAAAATCAGTCCAACTGTTTAAAGACTTATCTCCCGAGGAGTGAATTCATGAAATTGACCATCAAAAAACAACTGTTAATTTTAAGTGTGTTGACTGTCACCGGACTAACCGCCTGCACCAGTAGTAATGAAGATGACGCGACTCTTGAGATGAAAGAGCCGGTTGATGCGGCTCCGGCAGAGTCAACGGTGCCTGAGGCAAAACCTTCCAGCTCGGTCGCCGTTCCCCAGAGTCCAGCCGCGGTTGCCGCCCCAGTTCCTGGACCCCTGATGAATACATCCCGCCGCGTTATGTACGTCAAAGTTGGCGGAGCAGTTCTTCGCGAGAATGCTGAGCCAAAGGCGAAGGTCGTCGGCAAACTAGAAAAAGGTGACCACCTGCTGGTGACTGTTGAGGGAGATTGGGCACGGACCGACGACGGCAAATTCGTTTCAACCAAAGTGTTGAGCGAAAAGGGCATTGGTCGCGGCAAAAAAGACGCAGCCTGGTCTGGTGGGGTAAAACATGACCCCGTTGCAAAGAAATCTGTGCCCATGAAGACTGACGACGCGAAGGCCGCGGCAGTAAAAAAAGAAGTGAAAAAAGACGCAAAAAAAGCGGCAAATCCTGATGCTGCGAAGCCTGATGCTGCGAAGCCTGATGCTGCGAAGCCTGATGCTGCTGCATCTGACGATGAGAACGCGCAACCCTGAGGTTGGCTATTTCTGAATATATTCGCGAAATAACCCGAAAGGATTTTTTGTGAAGGCTTTTATTGAGTCGGTCGGAAAATCCTGGCTGGAAAGCATCGTTCAGGCGACGCTGGTTCAGCCAGTCACATTCACGGGTTCAATAACTCAATTTGTCGGTAATACACTTCTCAGGACAGTGCGTCCAAGGATGTCTATATCCTTATTCATCAAGCAGTGCGAGTTTGTCGGTAATCAAAGTATTGGTGTCATGATTTTGTCCGGAATGATGATTGGCGCCGTATTTGGTCTGCAGTTTGGCGAGATTTTCAGGATATTCGGAGCAGAGGGAATGATCGGCGCCGCGGCTGGATACGCTCTCAGTAAGGAGCTTGCGCCGGTGATAGGATCTTTTCTAGTTACTGCCCGCGCCGGCAGTTCCATGGCAGCCGAGATCGCGACCATGCGGGTGAATGAGCAGATTGACGCAATGCGTGTCATGGCAGTTAATCCTTATAACTATCTGGTCGCGCCGCGTATCTGGGCGAGCGTCGTGATGATGCCGCTTTTGACCATGATATTTGTCTTATCTGGAGTATTTTGCTCCTTCATGATCGGAGTCTCCATATACGATGTGGATCTCGCGGTCTTTTTTGACAAGATTCAATGGATCGTTAAGCCACGGCATTTGTGGGAAGGCGCGGAGAAATCCATGGTGTTTGGCATGATCTTCGCCTCGGTAGGTTGTTATAAGGGGTTTAACGCCAAGGGTGGCGCCAAGGGCGTGGGTCGCGCGACGACTGAGGCCGTTGTGATCTCGCTGGTAACGATTCTTGTGGTCGATTTTTTCATTAGTTATTGGCATCATCTTCAGGATCAGGACAGTATTCTTTAACACAAAGTCTTCTTATTTTGAGCTTGCCTTCGAACAAAAATATTAAGGTTCACGCTCGCTCAATTGTATTGTTGATCGCTTGCAGCCTGTTGTTCGGGGGCGGAGTTTTCTTCAGTCGTCTCATCGACAGTCGTATGAACGAGTTTGTGCGCGACGGGCTTGAGCACCTTCGCGATAAATATGGCGTTCAGATTTCTGTTGGCGCGATGGACACGGGATTCGGGTCGGTTACTTTGAGCGAGATAAGTGTAGGGGAAGAGGGCTGGCTTGTGGTGGACCGCGTTGACCTGTCCATCTCGTTCAGACCTGGCAGGGATTTTTTGCGACCAGGTACTGTGGGTATTGGTCATGTTACCGTTAAAATTCCATGGCGACGGGATCACTGGCCCAAAGAAATAGAACTTATCGCGCGGCTGCTCTCCAGGGGGCGTTATGGGGAGACGTCCGCGGACGGTTCGTCCGACTCAATCAAAAGCAGGCTTATACCACGGACGCTCCGCGTCAAGGCAGCCCGGGTTGAGCTCGCGGAGAATAATATTACAAAGTTCCTTGGTGAGAATATTTCCCTGATCGCTGTTATACCTGAACATCGCGCGCAGTTTCGCGCGGGGCATATCGCCGCGCTTAACCGGATCGATGAGACATTCATAGAAGGCGATGTCGGGATCGGCTCAGACGGCGACAAACACGTTACGATCAAGAACAGGCCAGGTTACCGCGGGGAACCTGTATGGGCGATTAATTGCTCTCTCAGCGGAAAACCTGATTCAGGCCGCTGTGACATCGCGGCCAGTCAGCTTCCGCTGTCTTTAGTCCGACCTATGCAGCGGAATTTAGGCAGTGATTTCGCTCCTGGATTTTATGGTCAAATCGGCTTTTCGCCCGCGACATTGTCAGGACTGGAGAAGGGTACTTTGGTAGATATTGAAGGGCAATTCGAACGGGTTTTGGTTGAGAATCAGGCTCTGGCCCTGATCCCAGTCGGCCCGTTCTCAGCGAGAGTTAAGTCAAGGCTCAGGGTTGATCCCTCGCGCGGTGGCATTATGGTTGAACCGTCGAGGCTGGCGCTGCTCCCGCCCAATTCGAAAAACAATGATTCCGACAGCGGGCTGCCAGGTGAGATCGCCGCGGAGATAGTGCTTGTAAAAAAAACCGATGGCAGTCTCGCGTTCGGTTCTGGAAGTGTTAAATTCGATATTCAGGATGTGGGTTGTGATAACGCGATCAAAGCGATTCCGACTTCGCTTATTCCAGAGCTGGCCAAAATCCGGCTCGGCGGCACGGCTGCACTCCATGGTCAGGCGCGATTTGCCGCCGGAAGCTCTGACATTAATATTCAGAAATCGCGTTTTGACTGCGTTGTCAGGGAAACACCGGAGATTTACTCCGCTAATTACCTGAATGGTCCATTTGTAATTGAGAGGGATGTGCCTGAAGGCAAAATTCACATACCAGTAGATCCGGAACGTCCATATTTCGCGTCCTACGGGTCGATTCCGATGCTGACCCGCGCGGCTTTTGTGAGTAGCGAGGACACGGGATTTTTCCTTCATAAGGGAGTTGAGGTCGCGGCAATTGTTGGAGCTGCGGAGCGTAACGCTGAGGCTGGCCGTGCCGCCGTTGGTGGGTCCACTATTACGATGCAGACGGTTAAGAACTTGTTTTTGGCCCGCGATAAAACTGTCTCACGCAAGGCGCAGGAGATGTTTTTGGCGTGGCATCTTGAACGGACTATTTCCAAAGAGAGAATCCTCGAGATTTATCTGAATATGGTTGAGTTTGGACCAGGACTATACGGCATCGGCCGCGCCAGCCAGAGGTTTTTTGGCAAGGCGCCTGGGCAGCTGACTCTAAAGGAATCAATATATCTGGCGTCCTTGCTGCCGGCGCCGGTTCCGCGTTATCGGTATTTTTGCAAAGGTGAGCTGACGCCAAATTATAACCGGATTGTCAGTCAGCTGCTCGACAGAATGCTTAGCTTGGGCCGGATTTCAGCG
This sequence comes from Oligoflexales bacterium, assembly GCA_947468665.1. Lineage (GTDB taxonomy): Bacteria > Bdellovibrionota_B > Oligoflexia > Oligoflexales > RGVZ01 > CAMDKS01. Next base: position 10,134 of record CANILH010000035.1, read on the forward strand.
TCTCAGCATGCGGAGGCGGCGGCTGAGACTCTGAGGTTCTCTCAAATCGAGAGAGACGGGTCATGCGGTCTTGCCACGAAAGACAGCGCGGAGCCAGATCCCAACGAGAGTCGCGATCTCAACTGAAGCTATAATTCGAATTTTTTCGGTGTAGCGATATCATTATAGGGAACGAATCGTCCCTTATCATCACGTTTTACATGACTCATTGCGACCTCGTGGTCGTGAGTATAAAAAATCCAATTGCTCTCATTGGCGAAACGGTCGTAGAGCGTCGACTTCTCATCAATCAGAAGTTCCGGGAAACGGTCGTAGCCCATAGTGATCGGAAGGTGAACCCAGGATCGTCCCGGGATCAGGTCACCGGCAAACACAATCGATCGGTCTTTACCGTTATTTCCAGTTGAGGATGTTGCGATGGTATGCATTTGCCCGGGTGTGTGGCCATCGGTAAATGTGAATGAGATCGTCCCAGGCAGCACGTCAGGATGCGTCATCCCTTCGACAACAATTAACCGGCCACTTGACACAAGCTTGTCGGTGAGTCCGGGTATAAACGACGCTCGGTCTCTTGAATGAGGGGATTTAGCCCGTTCCAGGGCGGTATGGCCCACGACATACTTAGCCTTCGGAAACAGTAAGTCTGTGCGTCCTGACTGTTGGTCTGCCCAGGAAGGCAAGAGCCCTCCTGCGTGATCAAAATGCAGGTGTGACAATATAACGAAATCAATATCGTCTTCATGCAAACCCGCGAGCGTCAGATTCTCAAGAAGTTTATGGGTGCTCTCGGTAACTCCGTAGCGCTCAGCCAATTTGGGCTCAAAGAACGCCCCGATACCCGTCTCACAAAGAATTTTTTTGCCATCAATCTCAAGCAGCATGGCACGGCAGTTGAGCGGGATTCGCCCCTGCGAATCGGGTGCGAGCCATTTTTCCCAAACGGCTCTTGGGGCGTTGCCAAACATAGCTCCGCCATCAAGCCGCTGCTTGTTGCCATCAATAGCTGTGATCAGAACAGCCGACATAATGAGTGCGCCTCGCCTGCCAGAAGAACAAATCCGGCTGGAGATGGTGCCAAATAAATTTGAATTGAGCAAGGATTCCGATTGATTAAATTTCGCGTTGGTCAAGAGTTGTGCGAACCGGTGAACCGCTTGACAGACAATATGTCTGCTTGAGCTGCTATCGTTTTTATTAACAAAACCTGTGGATAAGTTTTTTCAATTATTTTTGAGCTTGGCTCAAAAGGTAATCAAAATCACGGCCACCCGAGGGGCGTTACCAATTAAGCTGCAAGGCAAAAGCTAATATAACCAGTAGTTTTAGATGGTTGCATCCTAGTAAGATCTAATAGATTAAGAGATGGGTATTTTTTGCCGATAAGAGCAGGGATGCGGAGGATCAGGGATGGCTTTGAAGTCCTACTGCATATCTGAGGCTTACTATGAGATACGCGGCCAAAAAGAGGATCCTATTTTATGTGCTTTCCGGCGTTGCTTTGAGCCGTCCGGTAATGGCCGGTGGAGCATTCCAGGGTCTGCCTGAGATGCTGGAGAAGGAATGGGCATCCCACCAGATCTTAACGCCATCGCGACTGCCTCAAAACCTCTCAGGCCCCTTAGGATTAACATCATCGAATTCCAGCGACCGCTATAAAGCGGTCCGTGGTTTTTTGCGCGCCAATGGACTTCATCCACTGTTAAATATCGTCGCTAAACCATCTGACATGGACGTGCGTAAAGCAGGAATGTCGCTTACCGGTGACCTCGGACTCGTTGTCAGCGAGTATGCTATCCGCGCTGGCAACTATGAGGTGTGTAAATCATCAATCCGGACCGTTGAGGCGCCCGGTGGTGCCTCGTTTGTTTTGGGAGTCGCTCCCAATATAGATGCCGTCTATCCGGTTACTGATGACTCGTGGGTGTCGCTTGATGAGGCGCGGAATATGGCATTGGACGGTCTGCGCTCGTCCGGAAATGCCGGTGGGCCAGTCTTGATGACATCATCGTCAAGATGCTTGTTTCCTATTCAATCGCAGCTAGAGCCCGTTTGGAAAATCATTCTTCGTTCCGGACATATTCCATATGTCTTTTATGTCGGGTCCGCGGGAGTTATTGAGGGTGATGTGATGGCTTTTGACGCCACTGCAACGGTACGTTCCTATGACACAAACCAGGTCACCGGCACCTTGAAGGACTACGGCATAACTGTCAATGGTGATGGCTATATGACTAATGAATACGTCACAACCGCTGATGGTGGGTCAAGCGGAAAGGGGAGACTGCAGTCTGCTGCTAATACTTTTACCAATTCTCCTGGTGATTTTTATTTCGCTGAGCAGTCAACATTCGCCCATGTTAATGAGCATCGGGATTGGGTCGAGCAAAATGGTTATGTGTGGAAGGGTCCGAAGCCTCTTACCGTCAAAAACCACTTTGTGTTCAGCGGTGGTAATGTGAATAACGCAATGTATTCGCCATTTGATGGTACATCGGGGCCAAATATTTTTGTTGCGGATGGTGATGGTTCCGTATTGCAAAATCTGGAGTTTGACTCTGATGTTGTGAGCCATGAGTTTGGTCACCATGTTATTTTCGGGTATTTGACTACTGCCAAGCCCGGGAGTGAGTCACTTGTGCTTCATGAGGGACTTGCTGATACCATTACATTCATGAGGACGGGAGACTCTTGTCTTGGTGAGTCCATTTGTCCATCCGCGAGCAGGACATGTTATGTCGCCGCCAAGTGCCTTCGGACCGCGGAGAGTACTATTAAATACAAAGATGCTACCTATAATTCCCTGGCAGATCACTTGCGGGGACAGGTTATTTCAGGATTCTTCTGGGACCTGAGAAAGAGCGGCTCGATTCCTGTCGCTGACTTGAATAAGCTCGTCATAGCCTCTATTACATTCCTGCCGTCCGCCGCGGACTTCAAAGCGTTTATCACGGCGGTCCTGGACGCGGACTATTCGTTGTACAGCGCAAAGTACCAGTCAGCTATTTTGACCGCAGCTTCCGGTCGGGGGCTTGGCATCGACACCCTTGCGATCAGTCTCTCATCTATTGACGGGAAGCAGCCGCCGGTCGGGACCTCTGATGCTTCGACATCTAGTAGCAGCGGTAAAAAAGGATTTTTGGGACTTTGCTCAATTGGCGCGACATCGGCCTCAGCCGGCTCGGCGATCTGGATACTGGTTGGGTTGTTGTTGCCTATTCTCGCGCAAATTGTCCGCGGGGCTCGTCCTGTGCCTGTGAAAGTCAGAAAAAAATAAGCCAATATATGTAATTTTAGCCTGTTGCGAAAACTCCTGTGATAACTAAAAACTCACGGATCGGGGCGCCGGCTTTAGTTTTGTCCCATCCTTTCCGAAACATAAGCGTTATCTTTGTTTAGTAACAGCAGAGTGTCGGGGAGGCTCCTTGTGAGCGTTTGTCTTCGCGAATATTTTCAAGCGCGTTTCGTGAGTTTAATGATGGTTGCGTTGCCTACGTCGATCATGGCTGCCACCTCACCTGTTTTCGCGGCCGCCGGCGTTGAAATCGTTCCGGTTGCTGTCTGGCAGGGCAAGCCATCACGCCCCTGGAGTGTGTTAAAGCTCCAGGATATTCGCAAATCGTTTCCAGGAATGAAAATCGCGCACGCGGTTGACGCGGCGTTGCTGGTAAGAGGTGGCGAGCCACAGGCGGAGTTCAGGGAGCGCTTCGCCAGATATATTGTCGCGGGAGATGACATTTTGCTGCATGTCGCTCCTTGGAAGTCACTGGTAGAAAAGGCGGGATTGACGTTTAAGACCGCGCCTACTGTATTTGGCGCGCCAATTGGACTTGAGGATTGTGCCGCGGATTGCGGACTTGAGATGAGTTTTACAGCGTTTTCTCCTGCTGAGGCACGGTCGATTATTGCTACATCGAAAGATGCTTTAAGTGATGCCGGGTTTGGGGTTTCGGACGCGATTTATTTTGATGAGGGTGTCGTCAGCGCAGATCTCCGGTCCGCCGGACACCGGGCTGGATTGTCACAAGACTGGTCCGGGATTGAGCTTACGCAGTTGAACGAGGCCCTTGGCCGTTTTCCCGTATATCATTGGAATCAGGAGAATGTCTCCGGATTGCCCCTTAGCGACACAAGTGTCGTTTCCGCGAACGGACTTGTTTTGGATCACGTCAGGTTTGGCACGCAATGTGAGGTGGGTGACCTCGATGTAGCGGTTAAACTTTACAAAGGCGCCGTCGCGGCTGCAAAGAAAGACTCCCGGGTCGCGCGGATCGTTATTGTATTTAATGTTGAGGATCTGATTCATACATATGCATTTGTATCCGAGGCAATGTCAAAGGCACAGGCTGTCGCCAAGGAGGCTGGGGTTCCTGTCCGCGACTGGACGGCGTTAAATACAAGCTGGAATATTGAGAAAATTCGGGCAGTCAGAGCGAATACTGCTGTTGCCGGTAACGTCCCGTCCGTATCCGTCCCAACGTCTTCCGAGTCCGATGAGCCGGAATTTATTCCCGAAGATGAGTTGGAACAACCCGCGGTAGAGGCTCACTGATTTAACATGACTTTAAAGAACAGCTCGCGGGTGATAGACTCGTGGGGCGGCATCATCATGGTCGCTCAAAGGACTTATAGCAGATGTCTTTTTTTGTTGATGTTCATACGCACCTGACTCATGAGGACTTCGCCCCGGACCGGCTGGATGTGATCGCGCGCGCGAAGGCGGCCGGCCTTGGCGCGATTGTCGTTAATGGTCTTGAGCCGGTGAGTAACAGGATGATTCTTGAGATGGCGCGTCAGGATCCGGTTATCAGACCGGCACTGGGGATATATCCACTGGACGCCGTATGTCAGGATCTCCCGAAAGATTTCCCTTTTGAGGTAGCAAAGTTCGACGTAGTCGCCGAGATTGAGTTTATCCGGTCTGAGGCCAAAGCGGGCCGTGTAGCTGCGATAGGTGAGTGCGGACTTGACGGGTATTATCTTGGCCCAGAGTTTTTGCCGGGTCAGGAACGTGTATTTGAGGCGCTTATTGGCGTCGCGATGGAGTGCGATCTTCCAATTATTATTCACACACGAAAGTGTGAGAAGCGGGCCGGTGAGATTCTCGCGGCCCATGGCATCAAAAAGGTGAACTTTCATTGTTTTGGCGGACGAGCGACTTTGGCGCGTGAGTATGCCGAAAAAAATGGGTGGTGGTTCTCAATTCCCGCTAACTGTACTGTTAATGAGGGGTTTCAGAAAATGCTGAAGACCCTGCCACCTGAAACGATACTTACGGAGACAGACGCACCCTATCTGGGGCCCACGCGCGGGCAGCGCAATGAGCCGGCCAATGTCGTTGGCACCGTGCGCAGGCTCGCGGAATATCGCGGGTGGTCGGATGAGGATGCGAAAAACCGGGTGTATGAGAATTACACCCGGCTCTTTGGAGTTTGACGTGGAGCTGAGCTTACAACCAGAGCGAGATTTTGGCGGAGGACGTCTGAAGATAGTTGTTGTGCAATTTTGTGCGTTTTTAAATATATTGTGCAATTTTGTGCAAAATATATTGCTCTGAGCGTTTTTGTGCATTAGCCTTATGCATGTGCAATTTGCTCCGTTCTTTGCGGGGCGGAAGTAATTAGGGGCGAAAATGGTTAACAAAGACTCGCTTGAGCGAGAGTCAAAAACATTGGAATACAAACGTGATTTGCCCTCCAGCCTGGCGGGAATCATCAAAACGTGCGTAGCGTTTTCGAACACCGCCGGAGGGCGGGTCGTTTTGGGTATCGAGGATGAAAGCCGGAAGGTCATTGGTCTTACTGAGGTGGCTATGGAAAAGGCATTTGAATGTCTTGCCGCAGCCGTATATGACGCTGTCACACCTGCGGTTGTTCCAGAGGTGTTTCATCAAACTGTTGGTGGAAAGTATTTGATCGTGATTGATGTCGGACGGGGAAGCAGTCCGCCTTATTTTGTTAAACGGTTGGGATCGGTTAAAGGCGTCTTTGTGCGGGTCGGACCGACCACTCGAATGGCTTCGCCGGAACACATTCAGGAGTTGATGAGTTTTCGAAGTCGCGCGGCATTTGACGAGGAGCCCGTTCAATGCTCGATCGACGATCTTGATGCAGGATTGTTAGAGCAGGCATACGATCGGTCTCCCAGTCGTGAACTCCTGATGTCGGAAAAGGTGGTGGTAAAATCGGGTCATCGCCGTCCTGCAGTGACCGTCGCGGCATTGTTGGCTTTTGGGAAGCGGCCGGATAGGGAAATTCCGGAGGCTGCGGTCATCTGTAGCCGATTTCGTGGGGAATCGGGTCGTGACATTGTCGAGACATTGGAGATCCAGGGACCGGTTTCCGATTTGACATCGCGCGTATTGGACTTTCTTCGACGTTATTTGGAGAGGAATCTGAATTTGCGAGGGGCGCAGCTCCGTGGGACAGACCTGATCCCCCTGGCAGCGCTCCGGGAGGCGGTGGTCAACGCATTGATTCACCGAAAGTATAACGTCCCATCCCCGGTCAAGGTGGCTATATTCGACAATCGTGTCGAAGTATTCAGTCCCGGAGGGCTTCCCGGGTTGATTACCCTGAGGCAGCTAGGGGATGGTAGTAGTCATTTGCGTAATCCTCTGCTCGCGAAGTTTGCGCGACGGCTGAGGATCATGGAGAAGATGGGATCGGGTGTGCGACTGATGCAGGAAGAATGCCAAAAACGAGGCATCGTACCCCCAGAGTTCTTTGAGGATGGAGATTACGTGAAGGTTGTCTTCGGCACCGGGAGATCGCAACAGAACGCGAATGAGCTTTCGGCCGTCATCGCGGACATTTTCCAGAATCAGTCAAGGGTGCGGATCAGTGAGATCGCACGCCGCGTGAAGGTTTCGCGAAATACAATAACGAACGCACTCAATCGCCTGATCGAGAATGGGAAAGTTGCACGGTACGGGCGCGGTGCGGGTGTTTATTACATACGGACGTGAGGCGCGGGGATCATTTTGGAGTTTGACTGAAACTTATCTTACAACTTATCTTACTACTTATCTTACAGCCAGAGAGTGAATCCCATGCCGAGGTTGGTTGTCTTAGCGGTGATGCTGGTGGTTTCGCTGTCGCCACCATTACGCATGGAGTGTTCGTCAATCATTTTGCCCTGGCCGAATAGTGATACCCGCTCACTCATGAAGTAGTTGAAGCCAAGGCTGTAGTAAGCACCGCTTCCGTAGAAGTTACTTGTGGTGAGTTGGTTTTGGTAGTCGTATCTGGAGCCGATGATGCCCGCGCCAGCCTCGAGGTTCGCGACAGGAGCGAGGAATACCAGACGGGCGCCGCCTGAGAACCGGCTACCGCCAAGGTGCTGAAGGCTTGAGGATTGGGAACGCATATTCATCATGCTGTGGGACGCGCTGAACTGGACGAATTTGAAGATCTCGAGACCAAAAGTCTGGGTCAGGTTGTAGCCCTGCCATTTTGATGTTGTGGTGTCGCTGGAGCCATTGATCGACGCTTTTGTGGACTTCAGCACGAAGTCTCCGTATTCGCCCTCGATCGACTGGGATACGAAAATATGGGTGACAGAGCTGGAGCGCTGCATGTTTACATATTGGTGAGAGGCGCTCTGGGCGTTGGCGATTTGGGCTAGTCCCAGAAATCCGAGGGTTGCCAGTAAGGCCTGCGTTGTCTTTTTTGTCATTTTTTTCACGTACATAATTTTTCTCCACTCAGCGGCATTCAACATTTTTCGGCATGATTGAAAACAAGGTCGGCGCCCAGGAAGTGAGTGCCTCAGACTACATTTAGCAAGAGCTATGCCAAGGAAGATGTCATTTAAAAGGTTGTTAGTACAGAGGGTTACGGTACCCGCTTGAGGCTTTGCCCTGTCAGATATCTATACAAATTGACTGGATGATGAACGAATGACCATTGGCTTGACATCTGTTTGCGCCAGGATTTTTCGTTGCCGCGGCGGCCTTTAATATGCCAGAATATCAGGTACTATTGGAGGGTTTGCGTGCAGCGTGTGCATCGGTTTTATAGTGATGATCTATTTATAAGAGCTACGTCGGTGATCTCCACGCCGGTCGTGCGGGAGATGTGCGCGCTCCAGAAGACTGGTCCGCTGGCTGCCATGGCCATGGGGAGGGCCGTTACAGGTGCTGTGCTGATGGCGGCGCAACTAAGAGACAAACAGGTCGTGGGACTTCACTTCAGGGGTAATGGCCCATTGGGTGGGGTCTATGTCGAGGCCTCTTACGAGGGTGAGTGCCGGGGGTGGTGTGATGAGCCCTTGGCCGAGGTTCCGTTGAAGGACGGACGAATTGATGTGGCGGCTGGACTTGGCATCGGACTATTAAATGTGATCCGAAGTCAGCCTTTTGAGAAGTCTCCTCATATCGGTACTGTTGAGCTTATATCCAGTGAGATCGGTGATGATATCGCTTACTACCTGCACCAGAGCGATCAGACACCTTCTGTGATTGCCCTTGGGGTTATTTTGAGCCCCGTGGGTGAGGTTGGCGCAGCTGGGGGCGTGTTGATTGAGTTGATGCCTGGGGCGACGGAAACGGTCATCAGCACCCTTGAGGCAGCAGTGGCAAAAGCAAGGCCTTTGTCAGACCTTTTATCCGAGGGCGCTGGTCCTATTGAGCTCTTGAAAAATTACACGGGTTCCATCCCGATGAACCAGGCCGAACATCCATATGAGTTAAGGTATAGCTGCCGGTGCAGCATAGACCGCGTTGAACGCTCTATTACTATGTTAGGTAAGGATGAGGTTCAGAATATGGTGGCTGAGGGGAGAGACTCGAACGTGCGCTGTGAGTTCTGCGGGCGTACATATAAGATCGAATTGGCAAGGCTCGAAGAGATTCTAGCTAGCTTTTCGACCATAAACTGATTTTTCGCAAAAAAATCCGGATCCCATCGTGGATCCGGATTTTTTGTTTAATGAATGACCTGGCCGCGAATTATTCGGCGTCAGCGAAATCAAGAGCGAAGTTAACCGCGAAGATCGGACCAAACAGAGTGCGGATGTAAGCGCGTCCGAGATAGAGGTGATCGCCAATCTGGCGGATTTCATCACGGACGGGGCCACATAGAACAGAAGTGTCCTGGTAATCAACAATGATGGCTTCATTGCCGTCAAAAAGACTATCCGCCTTGAATACTTTAGCTTTGATCGCCTCAAAACCAAATACGCGGTTCAGAAGTACGCCGTTCGCGTTGTCGAATACTTTACCTTGCCAAAGAAGTGAGGCCAGGGCCGTTGTTGGCGCGTTCAGAATTGAGCCGGGGAAGAAAATCGCGCGGCCGTTGGACGCTCCATCAGGGATGGTGCCGGCTGGAGCGTATTCATAAAGTGCGTCGAGTTGATCCTGGTCCATAGCCTGGATGTCCTCAAGGCTCAGAGCGTCAGCTGCTTTAGCGGTGACGGCAGACAGGGAAAGGGTAACCGCGCAGATAAGTGACGAGACTAGTAATTTCATAAAACCTCCTAAAGTATTAACGAAAATTAAAGAGACACGTTGACTTCCTATACCTTAAGGGCAGTTTTTCGGCAAATGATTTTGATATGGATGCTGGGTTGCCGGGAGCAACCGTAAAGATATGTTTTGACAAGAGAATCAATTTTGGGAACAATTGCATCAGTTTCACTTTTCAAAATTTTAGTTTTGGCAGGAACCTCAGGGAATAGGAGTTGCTTGTGGCATTTATATTTTCGCATCGGGCCCGTATGTTTGGCGCCGTCGCTTTACTCGCTTTGACCGCAGGCACCGTAGTTACATGTAAAAAGCGTCAAAGCAGCTCATTCAGAAGCGCGGCGGATTACGCCGGTGGGCCGAATATGTCCATGTGCGCGGACGATCCAGCGACCTGTCATTGTACACTTGATAATGAGTTCGATACCGCCGACCACAAGGCGCCGCCTCCGGGGACCGCTCCGGAAAAGGTAAAACAGTGGTTCAGCCAGTGTATTGGTCAGGAAACCTGGTATAAGGCGTCCGGCGGCAGCGGCCGCTTCCATGCCTATATGCAGGCGCAGCGGATAGGAGCGCTGCCAGACTGGGGGCTCGTGTTTCATGCCGAGGCCCGGTCCGGCAGGTTTAAGCACTGGGGCGCGGTCAACGACCCGAGCTGCTGTACTCCCGGCGTAGATTGCCAGGGTAAGGTGATTCATAACCCGGACGGCTCACAGCGGCCCGTGTCGTCTCTTGATGATACGTTTGGCTGGGAGTTCTGTCCTGGTGACGAGACTCTGCTTGGGTTCGTTGGTTCCGGCAAGGACTACACCCAAAGCGACTCAGCCTGTAAGTATGACAAACTTGCTGACCGGGTGAAGCAGGTGTACGGAGTTGATCTGCCCAAATCAAACAGCTCCTGCCACCTCGCGTTCGGTACGTCAGCCGGGGCCGTTGGCTTTAGGAAGTTTCCCAACCCACGCTTTAACAAGACCCGTTGGGTCGCCGTCAATGGTGATACCGCCAGCTGGGTGAATTACAGCCGTCGTAAGCCCGGCTCAGGTGAGATCGACACCGCCTCCTACGATCCATCAACTCCGCGCGGGCAGAAAAACCGTATAGATGACGGTTCTGTTGAGCCTCCGTATTTGATCGGAGAGACATGCGGTACCTGCCACGTTGGATTTCATCCTGCAAACCCCCCCGAAAATCCCGAGACACCTCACTGGGATAATATTCTGTTCGCTATCGGCAATATTTATCTGCGCATGACCGACATCTTCAACGCGGGCTCCGCGCCCGGGACCCTGGTTGGTGAAGCATTCACTCACACAAGACCGGGGACTGTCGATACGTCCGCGGTTACCAACGACTATGTCAATAATCCTGGCACTTTCAACGCGATCATCAACGCCGATCAGAGGCCTGGACTTGTGCTGAGTCACAATGATGGTCTCGGTGATGCTGGAGTCAACGCGCCGACAGAAAGATTCTGCGAGGCTGTGCGCTCGTATCCGAAGCTGGGTTTTGAGAAAGCCTGTGGTGACGCCGGCCGCAAAAAAGTCCCTCATATATTAAAGGGCGGCGAGGACAGTGTGGGTCCGGCCGGAGCCGTTCAGCGGGTTTATTTCAATATTTTCTCTTGCGCTGAAACCTGTCTGTCCAATCACCTTGATGACCCCAGAACGATGTCCGGCCGAAATGCCCGCCAGACGCCGTTTGATCTGAACCAATGCACAAGGGATTGTCCGTCGCTCGGCGCGGTCTTTGACAGAATCCCCGATATCTACGCGTTCCTGCTTAAGGTTCGCCCCAACGACCTGAAAGACAGCGAGGTGGGCAAGCCTGTGGTCGATGTGGTGATGGCCGCGAAAGACCAGGCGGGACGAAGTCTTGTTGACCGCGGCGCGGACGTGTACTCGAAAAATTGCGCCCGTTGTCACTCCAGTTTTCCGGGACAAAGCAACGAGCGGGTCGGAACGTTCGCCAATGGCGTTATGGTGGATCCGGACACGGCGATCACAAAACGCGTGTTACTTGAGGACATCGCGTTGCCAAAGGGAACCCCGCGGCGTGACTGGCTCGGCAGTGATGTCCGGATTCCGGTTCAGGTAAAAGATCTCAACACCAACTACTGCCGTGCCTTGCACTCAAATCACGTCCAGGGACACCTTTGGGATGTCTACGCGTCTGAGGATCAGCGGGCCGCGGATAAGTACCAGGCTTACGCCGCGGAGGATTTTGAGTTCCCCCGTGAGGGCTACACCGCCGCGGGTCTTGGCGGCGCCCAGAATCTGTTTCAGACTTTGCAGGGACGCGGGTATTACCGGGCGATTTCTCTTTTGAACGCGTGGGCTCACGCTCCATTTATGCATAACAACGCTGTTGGGTTTGATTTTAATCACGGTCTGCCGCAATTTAAACTCACGAGCGAGTTTAATGAGGAATTGGTCGCAGCTGACCCAAAAGTCGCCGGTCGTCTCGCGATGTACCAAAAATCCATGGAAATATTGCTGACGCCTTCCGCTCAGCGTAATGGCGGCCGCCAAAAAATTGAGGTCACACGCCGGCCCATTAATATTTTTGTCGCTCCGTCGCTTCCCGAGCTGATGCCAACTCTCAGGCAGTTGCCAAACTTCTTTCAATCGGCACTCGGTCAGCGCTACGAGATTGTTTTGCCGGCGGGAATGCCGATTACGATCATTGGAAGTTTGCGACATAAAAAGCTTCTTTCAGACTTCGTTCGCGCCGCGTCAGCGGGAGCGTCGTTCTCTGAGCGTACGCGGAGCGCCCGGGCCTTTCTTGCCCGTTTCAGCCAGCCGACCGCGGAGGCCTCGATCAACGCGTTGATTCAGGGTCAATATGTCGGCTGCGCGGATCTTCCGGAGGATCGCGGTCACGAATTCGGAACCAGTCTTGCCGGGGATGATAAAAAAGCGCTGATTGAGTTTATGAAGCTGCTCTGATCATCAATACAACCAGTCAAAGGTAAAAACACTTATGAGATACATTAATAAAATAAAATTTATAATTATCAGCGCGGGCGCGATAGCGACGAATCTATATGCTGCAGACCCAAGGACTTTGGAGGGATCGGGAATCTCATATGCCGCTCCCGCGCAACCTGATCTGGCTGCCGTTGATACCGGTCCGGATCCAGCGGCGACAACTTATACGCAAGACTCCATGGCCGCGATGACTGCAGATCAGCTTGACGTGATCTATGCCCGCCTGACATCTGGACCAATTCCGCAGGGTTTCTTCACCGGCAAGGTTATGATTCCTCAGGATCGTGGCCTGGAAGTCGTAAAACCAATTCTCGGTTTTGCCGCATCCACCGAGATGGTCAAAAAATTTTCCGAGCAGCTGTGGTCCGGGAAGTTTTTTGACCGGGATCGCCGCTTTTTGCAAAACCGCGTGAATCTGGACGGTGGCCTAATCGGGCTGCCGGTTCCAAAAAAAGTAAACGACGCTAATATGCTGTTCCCCGCGAAGGTATACTGCGGGCAGAGTCTTTTTGACAGCCGGCGCGAGTCAATCATCATTGATTACAAATATGGTGAGGCTGACTGGCCGAAGGACCTTCCCTCAGGCTGGCTGACCGAGGCGGAACGAAAAGGACTGAACTGGATCGCCGGACCCAAAGGGGTTCTGGTCCGTGATGAAATCCGCATGGTGAATCCCGGCTTATATCTTGGCCGGGCCTACATGCAGGGTGTGTTCGGGTTGTATTTCATTCTTAAATACGCGCCGGAATCAGGCGGGACCGATCCCAACGCGTTGGTTCAGAGGTATGGCGACGAGTGCTGGATCGGCCATCAGCGTCAAAAACAACTGGGTAAGAAGCAATCCGATTACGTCAATAATTGACGGCGTTCACATCGCGGGAGAATGTCTCGGTGCGTAGTAAACTATGGTTCTTTGCCGGAATTCTGAGTTTTTCCACCTTCGCTGAGGCTGTCACTCCAGACTCGCTTCCTCCCGAGGGGCGGTCGCTATTTGATCATCTCGCGGTCGTGAAAAAACCAGACGGTAGTTTTGACTATGATTTGCCGACAAAATTCTCTCAATTGATCCGTACACTGATTGAGCGTGCCCGTGGGCAGATCGCGGGTTTTGATGGCGCCAGTCCGTTGGGTCTTTTACTGCCGGCCGGCCGCTCTCTGCAACGAGCCGACAGTGACCTCAAGGATCCGAGGCGCGTTGTCGCGTTTCCCAATCATCACGCGCCCGCGGATGAATGGGGTTTCTCTCTGAGAGACCGGCTGTTTGTCGGCCACTCCGCGCGCAAGCATCAGCTGGAAGTGATCTCGTTCAATGAGCTGGCTGGTCGATTTGAGTTTCAGATTGTTACGGACTATGGTGAGGGCCTGACGCCTAAAGTCCGCTATGTCGACAGGCCGACTTGCGTCCGCTGTCACAGAGCCGAGGCTCCGATTTTCGCGCCCCGGGATTGGGACGACACCAACGCCAACCCCGTCGCGGCGACTGGGATCGCTTGGGCAAATAATCTGACTACGACAGGTCCGGATGGCAGTGTAACGCCAAATCCGGGAGCGTCCCTCGATGACGGACTTTCACCAATTGTCACCGCGGTGGACCGGGCATGGGAGTTTAACCGCAGCGTGATTCGTGGCGCGGAATGGCAGTTTGTTCAGAAGGTCTGGCAAAAAGGCTGCCGGATGGCAGCTCCATTGCCGGATTATCCTGGTTACGCGGCTACGGACTGCCGGGCTCAGCTTGCGATCATGGCCATTGCAAATCGCCTTGAGGTGTCGTTTGGTGATTTAGTGGTTCCTCCGGGCGCCGCGGGTGTTCAGTTTTTACCCGTTGCGAGATTAAAGTCTTTGATCGGCGCAAATTTTCCAGATCAGAGTCTGCAATTTCCGATCTTCACGATTCCTCCGCGCAATCTCTATCATGATTTCCAGTTGCCTTTGAACAGCTCCCGCATGGATCAGCTGAAGCGCTTTGTTTCTGCTGATGCCCTGACCGGTGATCACATTCCGGACGTGTCAATAGCTCCCGACGCTCCGGAGCATGTGCCGATGGACGATCTCGCAGCGGATTCAGACCGTGTTGTGTCGGGTATCAGGCGTCTCTGGACAAACTTCAGGGATATGTTCACAGAAGCGCAGTGGACCGGCATTGACGCGAAGCTTCCGCAACGAAATGATCCTGGAATCGCGCCCGCTCTCATGGAATTGTACGTCAAAATCCGCGGCAATGAGGCCTTCGCCGACCGACCGCTCAGGCGCGGAGTTGTGCTCAGCGCGGTCATGGGTGGTCTCGGGCTTCAAACGGCGGCGACGACTGTGGGTTGCTGTTCACGGGGCGAGTCATTTCCGCCGGTTTTGTTTACCGACAATACGGTTGTTCAGCCGGGCCTTGGCGCGGAACGTCAGATTCTCCGCAATCGCTGCGCCAGCTGCCATGCTGCGGCTGGGTCTGATCTAAGCTTTATGCTGAATGAGACTCAACTTTCAGATCGTGAGCTGGTGATTCAGATCTTAAGCCGTGAGCTGAAGAAAGCCGCGACTCCGGGTGGTTTCCGTCTTGAGTTTTGCCGCAGGCTTAACTGGATGCTGCCGACAGCTGACCTTGGTGTTAACTCCCGAATGCCCCAGATGCCCGCTCTTCGCTTGGATATCTTGGCCAAAGAAAAAGCCGACCCCGATAGATCCGAGCGCAAGGCGTTGCTTGACGCCGCGAGGCGGGCGTTGCTCAGGGCATCAAAAGACGACGGCTGGCTTAATGATCTTTACACCGGGTTTCAGCGTATGAATAATCCGCTTAGGGCGCTGCCAGCGGCGCAATTCAAACAACAGCTCCAGGCTTACGCTCAGGGCACTGACTGCGCGTACACGCCGTTTACGGGTGCGACGCCATGACGACCAGAAAACGGACTTTGCTGATTACCGTCGCCTCGCTGGTGACCATCGTGACTCTGGAATCCTGTCGCCCGAGGCGGACAGACAGGGCTGGAGTCCGGGGATACCGCGTTGGCTCGGGATGTGTCGGTGATGCCAAGTCTACGGCGGACCGTATGGGGTTCAGGGTCCTTGATGGAGATCATGGCGCGGTGGTGTCTTGTGTTGAGCCATCGATGGGGCTTCATCAACAATACGGGTTGAAGCAGGGTGATGTGATTGTTGAACTTAATCGCCATACGCCAGTGTTGTCGGCCGCTGATTTTGCCGCCAAGGTGACTCAGCTTGAGAATGATCTGGAGCGGCCGATCGCGGCCTGGGAATTTGTGGTCACCCGTGGCGGACAAAAAGTAACGCTGGCCCCGAAACCCGCATGGGTGGCGTGCGGAGTCATAAGCTTTGAGCGGTGTGGCTCTGTCGTCAACAAAGCCAACTGAAAAAATCCCCGCCGCAAGCGGATGGTACAATTGTCGAAGGTAAAGCCTATTAATTAATCGCTACATGCGACATGAATGTAGCGACTAATTTACGTGCAGGTGAATTCGATTGATCGTTAACAGCATACTCGCCATATCCTTAATAGCTTAACCAGATCGTGAGCAAGGAGGTTTTTGGATTGGGTGTTAGTTCAAGAATTTTTTCCGTGCTCTCCGCTCTTCCGGTGCGCCAGGATAAATCTGGCTGACCTTGTTAACTGAAAGGAGTTAACCATGTAAATTTCCCGTTTATACATGTAGCCGATCAAGCGACGCCTTGGAGTGATCCCCGCGTCGAAGCCTTGAAAGGCGAAGATGCGAGCCGCAAGCATTGAACTCAGTAGGCCTCTTTACAAAAGTCAGCAGTGGCCAGCCTTCCGGAAATGGTGAAGCCTAATATTTGATCGTGAAGCAATGGGAATAAGCAACGATCAAGACTGCTCGGGGTGAGATGGGGCAGCGCGCATCGAAAGGTCAGCAAAGGAACCTGGGATCTCTGCTTGATGGGTGTAATTCAAGCAGAAGTCGGCGGGGCAAATAGTAGCCAGGAAGTGGGGTAACTCCCATGGAGCGAAGTAGCCCTGGCGTGTGTAAGCTAATGTAAAAGAAAGAAGAGAGCCGCTTGAATCGAAAAGATTTCACTACGGAAAACTTAGAAGCGCCGCTGCCGGATACCCGGCGGGGACTTACGGGGAAACTCGCTCTTTTGCGACAGAAGCTGCATCAGAAGGCCAAACAAGAGCCAACATTCCGTTTTTATGCTCTCTACGACAGGATCTATCGAAGAGATACGCTAGGAGCTGCTTGGCAGATGGTTCGTCGAAATGGTGGGAGTGCTGGAGTCGACGGTCAGACTATTGCGATGGTTGAAGGTGGCGAAGGTGGCGTGCAAACTTTTCTCGACAAAATCGAGACAGAGCTGCGAACAAAGACCTACAAGCCCGAAGCTGTTCGCCGTGTCTATATACCGAAAGCTAACGGTAAACTCAGACCACTAGGCATACCTTGTATCCGCGACCGCGTGGTGCAAGCTGCTGTGTTGCTGATCCTTGAACCAATCTTTGAAGCAGATTTTCTGGACTGTTCCTATGGATTCAGACCCGGTAAATCAGCGCACGATGCATTGGAGGAAATCCAAACTAGTTTACACCGTGGCTACTGTGCCGTGTACGACGCCGATCTGGCATCCTACTTCGATACAA
>CANILH010000036.1 GCA_947468665.1 Oligoflexales bacterium
CTGCAACTCCTCCAATAACGACGAAGTCATCGGAGTTTCCTGCAAAGTGATTTCTAAAATGATCCAGCCCTTTAATCATGAGAGTCTCCGAGTCCAAACTTTCGCAGCAACTCTGAAAGTGCTATTCGCACTCGCTCATCGCCATGGCGCATATTCGAGTACAGCGAAATCGGGTCTACAACGCCTTCCTCTGCAGTTAAAGCAGGATCGCGATCCCAAATTTCTAAACGAAGCTTTGCATCTTCAAGAGGCACCTGCTCCATTCGTGCAACGCGTGAATAGTTACGGTGGCTGGTCGCGAAAACAGGAATAGCATCATCAGCAAGCAGCGTTGATTTCGCCAACGCAGAAGTACCAGAGACGAACGTTTCGAGCCCTTCTGGCATCTCTGCCAACGTCAATGTCATCGATAGCGGAGGCAGCAGAATCTTGGCGGCTTTGTCCCAAAGACTCTGAACATCATCAAATCGCAAGATCTTTTTTCTTCCTTGTTCTTCCAGATGGCAAAGATTCGCCGAAGCCAGCTGGTTTATTGCGCGCTGGATCGTCATCGCCGAAACTCCGGTGTCTCGCGCGACCTCCGCACCAGTTACTCCGTCTAGATCTTTGCGGAGCATCTGCCGAATGACCAGCGCTTCCGCCCATTGGCCAAGCTTCGCCGATTCTGGCAACTCGGCCTCTTGTATGCGGGCACCAGCTGATTTGATATCCAGGAGAAGAAATGGAAGAAAAAGCTGTCTGCCGGTGACAATATGCGGAATACGTCTGCGCAATAGGCGTTCGGCCGTCCTTGTCGTGATGTCGTCCCCAACATAAACGACTTCCTTTTTGACGCGTCCCTTCAGCATTTTGTAATGCCGCTCAAGATCCACGACACTTGAGACTGTTGCGGATCTCAGTATGGCAAACACGATGGGGATGCCGAGCAGCACGACGTCCTTGAGATCATAGAGACCTGTCACATAACGCGGTAACTCTGCCGCGGACGACACGCCCTCGATGCGGAGTGCCCCTCTCTTACCGGTAATTGCCTCTAAGTATTTTGTTATCTCAGTTTCATTTGTCATATTATGATTCTATCACATTTCGGCCTATATAACATAGTCGCGTTATATAGACTAATATTAGGCAACCATTTGATTTTATTATATTTATATTCAAACGCGCACTTACCAAAGATCTAGGCGAGTTCACGCAGCGAGGGCAACACTCCCTGGCAGAAACTTGGCGAGTGGGTTTTCTGTGACAGCGGCAATTGCCGTGCTGTAATCACACGTGTCGCGGCCAACTGCCAGTAATTGGTCACTTCTCGTTTGAGATGTTTTGTTTTCGCTTAGGGCCCATAAATGTCCGGTTTGCCAGGTAGTTACCAAGGTACTGGTCAAATGCCGTCTTACTTAGAACCCGTTCCAGGTGCTTAAAATCAAGTTCTTTATTGAGATCCTCACGAGCGGCAAATTGCAGGGTGTTATCCACCACCACAAGCCACGGCCGCTCCAAATCGGTCTTCATCGGGAGCAATGCTCCATCGTCTGGTTTAAGTGCGAATTGCCGCCAGCCATCAAATCCTTTTAGGTCTGAGGCACCCTCACCCACAACGGCGAGCACAAGCGGGTTGTTCTCCTCAGTCCACTTGGGCTTTAAAGACTCGTTCACCCACTTCCCGACCGAAATTGCCGATGACCTGGCCGCAGCGCAACGGGATCCGTCACCGCACGATTTTGGCCAATAAATAAGAATAGTTAATGATCTACGCAACTGATCACGGGTCAGCGGGAGATCTGCCTGATCCCTAACAACGAACTCGCCCACAACCCCAAGATCTGGCTGTTCAAGAGCACCATGGCGCTCAAGCCAAATCCGGGCACCCAGCGGAACTAAACAAATAGACAGGGCTGCGGCCGCCCAAATAAATGCTCTTGTTAGCCTTTTGCTCATCGAGACCACCCCCCCCCACTATATTTCCATAATAACAATCATTTACGAAAAATCCGTATAACTCGCTCCCGTAAAATAAACACCTTCTAAAAAAATCTTTTAAAATCCCTGATACTTTTTGTGGCATTTCCGTCCGCCAGCTGATAGATTCACCGAAACAGTCTGATCTTTTTTAGGCTGTCGCATCAACAGCGTCACCGGACAAATGGGAAGTCTATTTTACGGTGAGCAAAAATTATGAGTAGGTTTTGGTATATGGGAAAGAAGCTTTACATTGGTGGACTACCTTACGGCACAACGCAAGAAGCGCTCGCTAGCCTTTTTAGCGAAGTAGGGACTGTCGAGTCAGCACGCATCATCACTGATCGTGAAACAGGTCGTAGCAAAGGTTTTGCTTTCGTAGAAATGAGTTCTGACACTGAAGCTCAATCTGCGATCGACAAATTCAACGGACAAGACTTCGAAGGTCGTCGCTTGACGGTTAACGAAGCCCGTCCTCAGCCTCCTCGTGAGAGCCGCGGACAAAGTTCCAGCCGCTACTAAGATCGGCGACGTATTCGGTTAATACCCGAAACTCGGTTTAAATTAAGAAGTCCCGCGCCGGTAATGGGCGCGGGACTTTTTTTGCTGATTATGGAATGAGGCAGACCAACTTACTTGATTTTGACCATCTTAGCGGTGTCAGTATAATCAGTAAGCTCAATCTCCTCACCTTTGGTAATTTCATTTATCTTTCTTATCAGCTCAGCTATTCGCTTCATCGCGGCCTCAGACTTCTGCAATGCCACCATGTCATTTTTCGCCATTCCAAGTGACAAATTTCCCATCGCGATCGCCAGTGGATTGTTGATCTCGTGGTTGAACGCGACAACCATCGCGTTGATGGAGTCCTGCTGCTGGCGACGCATATTGTCCCGGTAAAGGTCACGAATACTTAGCTGAGTATTTATCCGCGCGATCGCGACATCGATATTAATCGGCTTGGCCAGATAGTCGTTGGCGCCGAGCTGAAGCGCGCCCGCGATATCCTCAGGCGAGTCCTTGGCGGTGACCATGATAACCGGAATAATGGTTTTCTCGAATTTAGCGCGGATTTGGTTCAGGACCTCTATGCCACTTACATCTGGTAACATGATATCAAGCAAAACAAGCTCAACGCCGGTAAGCTCAATCATATCGACCACACCGGTACCGATATCATGCGTTGTCACCACATACCCCCGTTTCTCGAGACGGGATGTCAGAAGTTTGCTATTGATGGCGTCATCATCAACAAGCAGTATTTTCCGGGGGCGTGGTTTTTGCTCGGAGCTCATATTCGCACCTCATGCGACCTTGATTAACAAATTACCAAGCTCAATCAAAAGCTCATCCAATAAACCTTGAAGCTTCGCGAAATTCTCCGCGGCACCATTCATGTTTTTATCTTTGCCTTGCTTCTCCAGCGTGAACGTTGCCTCTTTGATCAACGGAACCTGGAAATTTATGACTGCCCCCTTTAACGTATGTGCAGACATCTGCAGGGCCTTTGCGTCTGCCGCGGCAATCGCGGACTTGATCGCACCCACCATTTTCGGAAGCTCTCCTATAAATGTATCACGCAACTCCGCAAGGATTTCCTCATCGCCGGCGAACTCATTCATGAGTTGTTCTTTGTCAATTAGACGTGTCACCGCCACCTCCACGAAATTACCTGGGGATGGCCGTATCCCCTTCATGCCACAATCAACTCTCTATCGGTGGTTCTCGCGCAACAGAAAGTCCAGAAATTTTAAAAAAACCAAAACTTGGCAAAAAACTCAATCTATCTCAACGGCTAATACTGAAGACAATAATCAAGATTACCATCGGCAACGAGCCGTCCACCATCGATCCGAATCACCCGGTCACAGGACTTTAGAGTTTCCAGCCGGTGCGCGATGACCACACATGTACGTTTTCTTTGTCTCATCAAGGCTAAAATCGCTCCCTGAATCGCGGTTTCCCAGGCACTATCGAGACACGAGGTCGCCTCATCCATCAAAATAATCCGCCGATTGTCATGAATCAGGCGCATGAAGGCGATCATTTGTTTCTCGCCGCTACTTAAATTAGCTCCGCCCTCACGGACTCTCATGTCGAGCCCACCATCGAACCTCGCGAACACCTCGGTAAGCCCCACCTGATCGAGCACCCGAAGGAAGTCGCGTCTCACGGACTCATCCCCCTCCAATCTAACGCCAAGAATGTTGGCGCCTAGCGTGCCCTGAAATAAAAATGGATCCTGCGCGAGGTAACCAATTTGCTGCCGAAGCCCGACCAAATCCCAATCATTGATCTCCATTCCGTCAATAAGAACACGCCCGCTTCTCGCGGTGTAGAGTCCAGGAATCAAATTCAATATCGTGCTCTTGCCGGCCCCGGTCCCCCCGATGATTCCAAGCTTCTGCCCTGCCGGGATATCGAGACTAAATGACGAAAGAACATCAAGACCATCTCGGTAAGAAAGCGTCACATTATCAAACGTTATATGTCCTTCCACTGACTTGATAACGGGATCGGTGTCGAGTGTTGTAGGCCTCTCGCCCGGCGTCGCGAGCATCTCAGCCACTCTTACGGCGCTGGCCGACGCGTCCTGGATAACCTGAATTTCCTGAGTCACAACGCGAACTGGCGAGCTAAACCTCTCGGTCAGCCGAATAACCGCCACGACGGCGACGATATCAGCATGACCGCCTGCCAATAACCAACCTCCGTAGATAACCGCGACAACGGTCGGCATGACACTTAAAAAAACGGTGACCGGCCGAATAAAGCTATTCCATGACAACACCTTGATGCTGGATTCCAGATGGCTTCCAGAGTCCCGGCCGAACTCCTCCCCGGACCACGCCTCAAGGCCAAGCACTCTCAGCACCGGAAGACCCTGAATAAACTCTGCCAATTTTGAGTTCACATGCGCGTTACGGCTTTTGTTTTCTGCCAGCCAATACCTGACAGGATGCCTGGTCAGCCAGCTAAATCCTAGCGACGGAATCGCGGCAAGCGCCACATAAACCCCAAAAGACGGCGCGATACTTACGATCCCGGCCAGAACAAGAACAATCTGTATGCATGCTGTGACGATACGCGCCAGGCCACCACCGAAAAAACCTTCCACTCCCTCCACATCATTGGTAAGTCGCGTGATAATCCGCCCAATCGGCTGCGTATCAAAGTAACTCATAGGCAACGTGGCAAGCTTAGTGAAAAGAGCCTCTCGCAACTCCAGCAATACCTGATTTGTACCGTGCGCGAGCAAAAGACGCCCCAGATATTGCGCGGCAACGCTCATGGCCTCAAGCGCGACAAAAAATACCATCCATCGATAAAGGGTACTCGTGACCTCCGAGGCGGAGCCAAGAGTCGCGCAAATCTGGCCAAGAACCACCGAACCTCTGACCAGAAAGAGCGAGCCCACGACCAGACTAAACATTCCAAACAGCAAGTGACGCCTCGAATGACGTGTCATCGGCTCGAACAAACGCCAAAAGCCCAGTGAGAATTTAGACTCGCGGACCGATTCCCATGGATTTGTTGACGCGGTATGGTTACTAGCCATTGAGCGCCCCAACTTCATCAGAGTACCGCTCAAAACCAACCCCAGCTAAATTATCGAACCTAAGTCCCGCAGGCGTCAATCTGGCGGTCAGATCACAGCAGGACAAAGTAGAAAGTTTATTGGAAGACCAGACGACAGTCCGCCCCATCCATGCCTCCCTGAGATTTTTTACGATATGACTCTCTGTGGAAACATCGACCGCGCTAAGAGGATCATCGAGGAGCACTAGCGGAGAAGCCCTCAGCAGAATTCTGGCGAGCGCCAGTCGCTGCCTCTGCCCGCCAGATAAAGCGACACCTCCCTCCCCGACAATACTATCAAGCTCTTGAGGGATTTTCCTGATCTCATTGGCAAGGCAAACAACCTCCAAAGCCCGCCATAGATCCTGATCCATGAAATTCTGACCAAGTGACAAATTGTGACGAATCGTCCCCCCGAAGATGAAAGGCCTTTCAGGCGCGTAAACTGTGTCACGAAAAGTGCTCCGGGAGAGTGTCCCGCGGAGATCGCATGGTCTGGAGACTCCATTACACTTGATGATCCCAGCCCGCGGGGCGATGAGTCCACTGATCACCTGGAGCAAAGATGATTTACCGCAACCAACCGCGCCGTATACGCCAAGCCATTGCCCCGGCGGCAGCGTTAGGAAGATATGATCAAAGATCTGTTTATTACCGCGGAACAAACACAAATCAATGATCTCAAGAGCTGGCGGCACCAGCTCTGTACCTCTTGCCGCTGGACCCTCTGGAGGAACACCTGTGGACGAACGTTCAACAAAGGGTTGAAGCGCCGCTTCCTGAAATCGGGGCAGCTTGCGAATTTCCTCGATGCGCCTGAGTGAGGCAAAACCCCTCTGCCACTCAGACACCAGATCCCCCACCTCAGCCAATGGCCCTTGTAATAGATAGACATATGAAGCCAGCGCCGCGAACTCCCCAATTGTGATTTGGTGCCTGACGACAAGGGCTGGGCCAAGTAACATCAAAATGACGTACGACAAAATTGTGGGAACGCTGCAAAGCGGATAACTATTAATCGCGATAAGTCGCGCCTTCAAACGCAGGCCCGCGTAACGACCGGCCGACTGTTTTAAAGCGTCCACCCAGGACTGAAACGAGTGACTCGCGCGCTGCGCACGAACTCCACGGACCGACTGACTTACATGCTCTGACAGAGTCGTCAGCTCTATTTGCGCGTCATCATGAGCCTTATATTCCTGGCGGGACATCCTTACCACCACAGGCGGGATCACTATAAACGTCGCCAGACATAGTAGAGCTAATCTCGGATTTATAGCGATCATTGAGGCGGATCCCAGGACAGTAAAAAATACCGTGTCGCAGGTCAGAACCATCGTAAACCCGTATATCCAGCGCGCGGCATTGACATCCCCAATTGACCGGTTCATCAGATCACCAAGCGTATACCGACTCAGATGATCCAGCGGCGTTCCCCGAATGGCATCCCAAATCCCCAGCTTCATGGTGTTTCCCGCGACATGAGTCATGCGGGCGAACGTCATCCTCCACAAATAACGACCAACAAGCCCACCTAACGCGACCCACACAAAAATAAACGCTGACTTGAGGACGCCATTAAAAGCGATACGCGCGGCGGTGGGCTCCAGGGCCGAGGCCACTGAAAACAGCGCGTCAAGAATCCACTGTAAGGTCTTGGGAGCGAGAATCTCACTTCCGTTTGTCAGAAGCATCGCGAATAAACCTGCGAGATAGATCGGACATTCGCGGCGCACATCGCGCCACCACAACATTTTTGGATCTTGATTTTGTTGAGCCGTATCCACGGAATGCCCTACCTGAAATCGTGTACAGGAAGTTTTTTCTTTGATCCTGCGATGTTAGCACAGCGACAATAGCGACGCCACATCCCCACAACTATCTGAAATTACTTCGTTAAAATGTTGAAACCTCTTTTTTTTTAAGTCATTCCGAATCCAGGCCGATAGCCCGAAGATGCCAAAGTGTGGGTTTTAGATGAGCGCGCGGGGAGGGAATTTCATTGAGTTTAGTCAGGAATTTAAATAGTTTCATTGATCGAAATTTTGTCCTGGTTCTTGAACCAGCGACAAACTACCGCACGTCGATCAAAATTTTTCTGACAAACCTGAAAGTAAAAAACGTACGTTTTGTCAGCACAGTCGCTGAGGCAAAACGAGAGATGCTCTCGATTAAAGTGGCCCTTTTCATTGTCGAGTGGCAACTGCCCGAAAAGAACGGACTTCAGTTCTGCCGGGAGCTCCGTAAGGATAAAACCTACAAAAACACCCCGTACCTCCTACTCAGCGCAGAAAATCTCCGCAAAGATGTAATGCTCGCCACTGAGGGGGGAATTGACTCATATCTGCTGAAACCATTCTCATACCAAGATTTCTGTGCTCAGATTTCTGCGCTACTTGATGCCGCCCGAAACCCAAGTCCTTTAAACTCCCTGATTGAGCGTGCCGAGCGGCACATTGACCAGAAGGAATACTGGGTCGCAGAGGAACTTCTGAAGGAAGCGCTCGCCATAAAGCCCGGTTCCGCCAAAGCGCTTTGCGCCCTTGGTCGCATTGAGTTCAGAAATAAAAATATCCCGATGGCCCTCGCTCATTTTCAAAGTGCGATCACGTTCAACCCGGATTATGTGGATGCCTATAAATTCATACTACAAATCGCTGAGGAGCGTACTGATATGCTGGGAGTGCTCCAAGTCGCGAGCATTCTGCACAGCATCAGCCCGGAAAACCCGCGTTATCCGCTCCTGATCGCGTTCGCGCATATGGAAATGGGGCATCTTGCGGATTCAGAGCATTACTTTAAATTAAGCGTCCGCCTCTCCCCGACACTTGCCGATGGTTACAAGGGCCTTGGAGGTGTCTACCTCAAGCAAAAGGATTTTGAAAACGCGAGAAAGGCTCTTGAGAAGGCGCTGGATCTCGATAAGGGAGATGTCTCAACACTGAACTCGCTTGGCCTCGCATATGTACGTCAGGATCTGGTGGACGAGGGAATCAGAAAATACCGTATGGCGCTCTCAATTGACGCCGTCGATTTCAGAGTCCTGTTTAATCTCGGTCTGGCATTGGAGATGAAAGGGGACCTGAAAGGCGCCAAAGAGTCGTTCCAGAGAGCCGGCACCTCAAACCCAAACTTCGAGAAAGCAAAGAGAAATCTCGAGCGAATCAAAAAAATAGCTCCGTCCACGGAAGCGCCGGCAAGCCTGGCCGCAGACGAGGAAGGTGAATTTTACGTCAGTCTGATTAAAAAAGGCGCCTAGGTCTTGCGGCTACCCCTTGCTTGAGTTAAAACTAAACATAGGGCTTTGTGTTTATTTTTTAGTCAGGTGATGTTCAATGTCGATACAAGCGAATTTCATTAATCAAAACCAACGAGCACTCGCGGATCATCCGCAAGTCTCATCAATTGACCCTAGAGACGTGTTATTTGTTGGCCCTGTTGTCACCGACGAGATAGACGGCCTTGAACTCTCGGATGCCGCGGACATGCTGGGAGTTTCTGTGGACGAAGTGTGGAGGAGGATTCGAAATGGCGTGCTGCTCGCGCGTACAGAGAAAGGCAAGGTTCTCGTCTATACCGATCAGGCCTTCAGTGGCCAGAATGACCACCTTCCACCACCGCCAGACCTTACCCCTACGAACCAAGGTTACGGGGCTATTCGAGATTTGGCATTTGAACTACCCCGGACAGAGTTGGCGGTTTCAAGGCATAGCCAGGAAATCGCCCTGCTGATTGACCACCTGAGCCTCGCCAAAGAGGAAAATAGGGAAATTCTCCGGCTGACTCAGGATTCCATGGCGCGCCTGACTCAGATGACAGACGCAATGATGGACATGAAAGACTCCATTATCGCGTCAAAAGAAGAGCAAATGTCTATTCTTAAGGAACGACTGGCGGAAGAATCCGCTAATTTACTATGCGCGTTAAAGGAAAAAGAGGATCTAGAAACCCTGACCCAGGCTCTGCAACTACGTTAAAATCCTTCACTTGCCAACATCGGCTATTTCCTTCATCATAAAAAAGTACCACCACTTGCTGAAGGTAAATTGGCTTGAGAACACGGACGATTCTCCTACGATCCCTGGTCGTCGCTTTTAGCGTCTCGGCAGTATCCGTTATTGTCGTTACGCCGGTACGAGGCGAAATCCCAGAGGGGTATTTGACACCACGCCCTATGGGTATGGGTGGGGCTTTCACAGCCGTCGCCAATGACGAGTCGGCTTTCTGGACAAATCCGGCCGGTATCGCACGGGCACGCAAGGCCCGCAGCCGTGAGGGCATACACATTCTTAAATTCCCCAACGCGACAGTTGGGTTAAACTCAGCCAGCAAAAGCTTTTATTCCGCGCTGAAAGGCACCTCCAGCGCAGGAGTCGCGGATGTGATCGCGAACTCTGACTTCAATGAATCAAAGCCATTCTATGCCCGGGCAGCTGCGTTTCCCGTAGTCTTGTTTGAGATTGCTCAAAATGACCCAATGGGATTTGGCATTTTTGAGAACTCGACCATGCGCGTTTATATCGACAAAGATACTCCTACCGACGCGAGGATCAGCGCGGTTACCGATGTTGGGACAAGCATTGGCTATGCCTACACTAATTTCGCTAATCGTCTAAACATCGGCTTTAACCTAAGACCGACCTATAGATATGCTTATGAAGACACGGTCCCAAGCGGTGAACTCAAAAGTAAAGCAGCTTTATATAAACGCATCAAAAAAGACAGCAACCGGGGAACAGGTATCGGGGCTGATATAGGAATGATGTTCACAATAGCCGATTTTTGGTTTCCAACGGTGGGTGTGGCCATAAGAAATCTTCCAACCGGCTGTAAAACAGACTACCTCAACCCATTTACCGAAGAGAGACAAAAAATCTGCGGTACCGTTTACTCAGGCTCAAATGGCAACCCAGAAGCCCTGTCAGTCATTGACCCCATGGATACAAGAATCGGCATGTCCATCAGTCCCCGCATAGCCAAAAACTTCGGAATCCGGTTTACCGCCGATGTTCAGAATATTTACCTTGGCACCGGGTCATCGTATTATGGATTGCCTGGAATTGACTTCTCTAAGATGCTCCATGGCGGTCTTGAGCTGTTTTCTGGTAACCCACTTGAAAGAAGCGCCGTGGCTTTCCAGGTTGGCGCGAATCAGGGCTTCGTCACTTGGGGTTTTTCTCTGAACGGGGCTTTTGGAAGTCTTGAGTTCGCCAGCTACGCCGCGGATGTCAGCAACACCGTGAAGCGAGTTGAGGATCGCCGATACCTGGCATCGCTCAGTCTTATGCTCTGATGTTCTAAGTGTTTGACAGGAGCGGATCACTGCTCGGTTTGTTATTGATCGTGGAAGGAGATTCCGAATATGAAACGCTCTCACCTTACAAAAATCATCCTCACCGTGGGGTACATGGTTGCCTCATGCGCAGGAAACCAGCCGAAAAACAACCCGGAACCAGTGAGACCCGCGAAATCAATTGGATCAGCCGGCACAACCAAACCCGTAGTTAAACTCGGCGCCAAAAAACCAGCAAAATCTTTTTCGGCCGAGGCTGAATACAGTACCTTTTACACCCGGATGGCAATTCCCGAAAACGAATACACTGACAAAGACCGACAAATGCTCATGACACTTCCACCATCCCCAAGCGGTGGAACTATGCATGAGGCCGCGTTAGTGGTGGGTCTGATCCGTGACACGCTGGCGCCCCTCGCTCGAGGGCCTAAAACCTTTAAAGAAGTTGATACGACGCCTAACGCTGGCGTTAACACAACCAGCCCCAACGCGGTCGTTATTGGTGATCA
The DNA here is from genome assembly GCA_947468665.1 of Oligoflexales bacterium. GTDB lineage: Bacteria > Bdellovibrionota_B > Oligoflexia > Oligoflexales > RGVZ01 > CAMDKS01. The sequence continues at coordinate 11,341 of CANILH010000036.1, forward strand.
GCCACAAGTGGACCGTTCCCGGGTGCTTGAGACCCGCTCCCGCGAGCGGGGTGTTGACATAATCAGCGCACTCGCGAGTAACCCCCACCTAAAAACCCTGGGCATATACAGCATGGCCTGGGACGCGTCCCGGCTTGAGGGCAACAGTCAGATATTTGGGCAAAATCTATTAACAGTCATAAAGACTGAAGTGCTGCTTTGGGGCGATCTTGCCCGCCGTCTTGGGCTTGAGACTCAGGCCGTCGCCGCAGTTCCACCAACACAGACGGAGCCGACCACGGCTTCGGACGGGCTCGCGGATGGCGCGTCTCCATCTGTGTCTCCATCAGCGACACTGCCTGTAGAGAGTCTAGCGGTACCGCAGCTCCCGGTAGATAACGCAGAGGCGGCAAAGACCTTAAGCAAAGCCCAAGATCTGGCACTCAAAGAAAATTTTGAAAAGGCTGTGATCGAGGCGCGGAAAATATCCCAAGGCGCCGAGAACTATACTCTGGCACAGGAAAATATCAAAACCTGGGCAAACAAATCCGTTCAGGATATGCGTAGACAGGCGGCGAACCAATACAGACTCAGCTCAGCGACCAATGATACCGGCGGAAAGAAAGCGTACCTGAATAAAGCAAAGACGTATCTTCAGGACGCGCTCACAAAATACCCGGAGGCGTCCACGCTTGATACCGTCAAAGAAAATCTAGAAATTATCGAGAAAGAACTTGAGCACCTGAAGTAACTTCAGCCCAGGAAGCCTATTGTTACTCCTCGTCCCCCGCAACAGTCTCGCCGTCGTCCTCACCTGCTTTACCGTTCAACCGGCTGCGGACCATCTCAATCGGCTTACCGAAGTGAATGCCGTCATGGGGTGCCGCAAGCAAACCAGGGAATTTTTTGTCAAGGTATTCAATTGCCTCGCCAGTAGATCCGAATATCGGAAACTTTGAAGTATAATCATACGACGAAAGAAGCGCCTGCGGACGCTGCATGACTCCCGTAAACAAAAACGGAATGCGCACGCGCTTCATCAGCTGCATGAGCTCCTCAAGAAAGTCCGCTGGAACTTCCTTCTCGTCCTGAAAATCAAAGACGATATATTTGAGACTGGTTCCGATAAGCCAATTGTGCACCGCGACAACAAAATCAGCGCCCACATATCCATCAACAACGGAATGTCCTGGCATAATAGCGTTGGAAACCGGCCGGACTGACTGCATGATATTTATCACAACGGCCCGGTCAACTTTTTCAGGGATAAACTCTAACATCCTTAAAACTCCCACCCTCTAAGCAGACTCCGAAAAGTGATAGTTCTAGTGGAAAAAGGGGCATCCCGTCAAGGATGGGAATCAGATATTATCATCGATACCCAGCCCCCGCCTCCCCTCGAGACCTTTTTCCTCTCGCGCCCCAAAGGTGGCAAGACTGTCTATCCATCGACCTAGCAGCTCACGCTTCACCTCGTGCAACGATGTTTTCCTAAAGTTATCCAGTAGTTCCGGGATCACACGTGCGATCGTGTCACGCATATCAGCCTCGCTCGTCGCCTCATATTGAAGCTTCTTCATCCTCAGAGGGATTAGACCCTCACCCGATAAATTTATAAGCCGGCCATCACGCTCCGGGTCCAAAGTGCCCGTTTCGACCAGGCGCGACACTGGAAGATCAACCCCGAGCTGAACCGTAGCGACCCATTTTCCCTTATGACGGTCAACGTCGCTTGGAAGTTGGTTAAATCGCATGATTAACCTCCAGTCGATCCCATCGCGGTCACGTAAAAACTCAATGTTATTCTGGGATAGCCAGCTATCCCATTCGGCTTGGGCGCTGGTCAGACTTTTTATAACGGGCTTTGATGGGAGCCTATCAAATTCCATGGCGACCTCGAATTCTTCAGGTTATGGTAATGACCATGTTAATTATGAATGCTTCCACAGCAAAGTTCAAAAGAAAAGCCCAATTTTCAGGGTATCTAATCTTCTCCGCCCTGCTTTGGGGTAGCTGTGCTTACAGGCTGACAAATCTCCACACTGCTAGCCCCAATAACATCAAAACGATCTATGTCGAGGCGGTCTATGACACCGGAGCCGAGACTATCCCTCATGAGCAACTCTGGGATGAGCTTCAGCGGGCCTTTGCCGCCAACGGTCAATTGCGAATCGCTCCCGCATCCGAGGCAGACGCGGTCCTCCGGGCGCATATTGTCAAAACTCAAATCACCAAAGCCGGTGAGAGAAAGGTTGAGACAACAAAGAGACAGCATAAAGATCCAGAGGTATTCGCTGGACAAAATCCCCCGCCAACTCCAGGACAGTTGCGCGATATCAGTATCGCTGACGACTATTTCCTCAAGTCCGCATGGTCCAGCACTGTCCGGGTTGAGGTTTGGGATCTCAAGACAAGAAAACTCCTGCTTCAGCGGGAGTACCCGCTATCTGGCGAGGTCCTGGACGTACGCGGAGATCAGCGCGCCCAAATTCATCATGTCCGTCACGAGGAGTCGCTAAACTATTCATTCCGAAACGCGGCACGAGGCACAGCGGGACGAATTGTCAGCGATCTTACCGTCAGGTGACACTCACTTAGCTTTTGTTGAATTCACGTTCCAGTGGTTTTGACATATTGGGCAAATCACGAGTTTGACCCATAAAGGTCATATTCAGCTGAAGCAGATAACTAGCCCCGCTCTCATCCACACTGTAGCCTTTTTCTCTGGCAAATCCCAATCCCCAGCAGCCTGAGGACGAGCCATAAACAAAGCTTAATTTTTGGCGGTAATCTTTGTCAGGCGCCTCATTGACTTTGTCCTTACGGGAATAAGCCCAACTGCTGGTGACGGGGTTTGTAAGAGATGTCACAACGGTCACTGATCTCTCGCTCGTGGATGAGTAGTAAAGTCCATTTGTGTCACTGATGTGAGGAGACCGCTCAATCGTATATCCAAACGCGATATTAGTCTGAAACATTCCCGGAGGAACAAGGCTCGAGGTAAACTTTGTCTGTGATCTGTCATAGAGGTTGTATTTTGACCCGGCCGACAAACTCCAGTTAAACAGCGCGAGTCCAAATGAGGAGTCTACCTCGCTCCAAGGGCGATTATCACGAGTTTTACCATGCTTGCCGCGATCCAGTTCCTTGAGACGATCATAAGAAATAGACGCGTCGAAGTTAACTGGCTCAATATAGTCGGTATCTAAAAGCTGATAGCGATTCGTAAACCACTTAGTCTGGTCATTCGAGAAAATATCATCGGTGCCCCGGATCGGCTTATCCATGGTATAGAGCAACTCTCGTCTGGCACGTTCCTCGAATGTCATTTTAGACATGGCCTCAAGGTTCTTTGGACTCTCCTCACCAAGAAGTGTCTTCCAAAGCTCGCTGTAAATCTTCCATCTGTGTGTAGTGGCGAATGTCACAATCTGATATTCGCTCATATAGTCGGTAGCCGGAATGTTGTCATCAGATCCGGCTCTGTCAGTCCCAAACCATGTCGGAGGCGTCGTTCCGAACAACGAGCCGGCCTCGCCATAAGGTCCTCGCCGCCTCACAGATGGTCTGGTTACCAAAGTCATAGACCAATTCATGAGGTGCTGCACCACGCGGTTACCCGTCTCATCCCCGACGCCCCCCAGCCACGCCGGAAGCCTGCTTTTGCCATCGATGGGCAATTGAAACCGCACACCGGTACGCCATGACTGCAGCGAACTGTTACGACCGATATGATCGGATTTTTCGCCGCCATCAAAGGTCATCACTCGTGCCTCAAGATCAGTAAATTGATCAACCTGAACGACTGTCCTGCTGGTAAGCGGCGCTACCAGCGACAATTCCATCCGACGCCACGACCCACCTGGTAACCAGCGCTCGCCGAATTCCTTATCACCCGCCACACCGACGTTTCGCGTTATTCGGTAATCGTCAGCAGCCGCTCTCGCGTAAATTGGAAGTCCGCCTTGCTTCAGGCTGTACCACTTTGATCTCGCCTGAGCGACCAGGGGTAGCTGGTATCCCTCAAAGCGATCATTTAAACGTGATGGATCGCCAATATAAGAGCCTGCTCCAACAAAATATTCATCACCGTCATAAGAAAGACGGGATCTGACGGAGTTGATAGCGCGTTCACCATTTCCGGTGTCAAAGCCCGGCTGCAGCGCGTCTGGCAGATAAACGTCTGAATTATATTGCCGGTCAGAATAAAGATCGGCGGTACTGGCAAAAGAAACACGCTCGTCTATGCGGTCATAAAAACTCCAGCGGGCAAGGCCACGATTGGCGTTATTGGGAGCGCGGGAGCTTGCGCGAAAGTCCGCCTCACATCTAGCCCGTGTAACCGGGTCATCGGAAAGACAGTCCGCCCCGTTCGCCTCCCACCAGTCGCGTTCAGACAGGCGCTTTCGGGTATACTCACGCCCTGAGTAGCCAGCAATATCCGTCGCGGGCGTACCCGCGGGCTGCGATCTCGCGACTTTCAGGCCATCCATATACATTTCAGAGAGATTTCGGCGCGTCGCTCTTTGCTTTAGCCAGATGCGGTCACGCATGCCCTCAAGGTTCAGCTGAAAGCCGCTGAACTCGCGACGCTTCCACCTGAACTCGACTCCGGATCTCATGCCGCGCCGCTCGAAAATATCGCCTTTAACAGTGGCGTCTTTATCGCGCCCAAGGTCCAGAAATAAAGGCTGCGAGAATCCATTCCCAGAAATCGCGTCTTCCGTAAATGCTGGCATCAGAAGACCAGACTGACGCTGATCTTTGATAGGAAGTTTTAGCCACGGAAGATAAAGCACCGGAATGCCTTTAATTTCTAACATAGCGTCCTGAAACGTGACGTAACCGCCCATCTGCGCCTCAGTTGATGATGCCCTGACTCCCCAGGCCGGAGTCTCATCCGCCTCACAGTAACAAGGAGTCCACAGCGAGTGCTGGGAGTTGAAGTCATTTCCGTTGGCTCTCGTCAGCTCGTCGCCCTCAAGGCGAAAGTAAACCTTACGAGACGAGTCTATCTGCACGCGGTCCGAGATTTTTGACTGTTCCCAGTAATCGCGTCTCTTACGAAGAGTGTTGCGCCGCGCTTCAGTCATGTGAGCGAAAGCTGGGTTTTCCTGACGTCGGATTAAATCTTCCTGTTCCAGATATCTGGCATAATCACTGACCTCACCGTTGCCGACATTCTGACCTGTTTTGGTTTTTCTTCGGGCCTCTTGCCTGAGCGTCTCTTTCTTTTTTGTGATCTCATCAAGCCTTTGTTTACGATCGGCCTCAAAATTCAATTCGGGAACAGAGAAGCCAAGAACGTCTTTTGAGATGCGGTCAGCCTCCGCCTTGTCATTGACAATCATCCGGGCTCCGGTAATCCGAAAATCTCCGGTATCAAGCAAGTAATCGACTTTGTCCCCTGTCAAAATCTGATCAGCCGCAAGTATGACTACATGTCCCTCACCGATCAGCCGACGTTTCTCCTGATCCAAAATAACTTTGTCTGCAGTCACGATACTTCGCGCGCCTATGGCGATGACATCGCCGTCGAATATTTGCTGTTTTCCGTCAGGCGTGAATCCCGTAGAGCGGGCATCAAAAAACAACTGCGGACGGTCACCGTCTGACGAGGGAATTACCTCACCAGGCACAGGTACTGAAATTGATGACTGCTGTGCGCTGAGGGGCGAGAAAGCCACCAAAGACAATCCACCCGTCAGGGCGATATCCCATAGATGACCCATAATTAGATTCCTGATAACACCACGAATCATGACCGTAAATTGATCCTCTCGATTGACCAACCATCTCGATTCCAAAAACTAAAAACGTCACCAACCGCGGCCACGGATCCAAACAAAAGCCATGGCTCAGACGCGTCCCACGAGCCACGGCTCATTGCCTCATTCCACGCGGCCGCGAATGAGGCAAACATGACCCCCGGTATTTGGGAATCATTTGAATGCCAAGTCCGTGGTGAGGGAATTTGAAAACGGATAACGTCGCTAATCTTAACCTTGATTTCGTCCCAGATGCCAGCGGCGTCTTTGTCCGCAAGCACACTAATGAGGCAATGGGCTCTAACCCCCTTTGGCACGAGTCCTGATTCCTCCAAAGCAAGCGCCAAAAACCTTGCCCCATGCGGGTTGTGACAGACGTCAACGAGAACGTTGCGTGAAACATTATTTTTTGACACCCGGACCAAATCAAATCGTCCGTTTAATGTGACTGGCCACGGCAGATGATCGTTATCAAATCGTTCCGGTAAACGATGGCATTCCTCAAAATCAAGCCCTCTGACGCGACCTGATTTCGCCAGTTCAAGGACGGCGATGAACGCTAACTTGAAATTTCGGCGTAAAAACTCGGGTCTTCCGGCGATCCAGACCGACAAGGGACAGTCAGGCACCTCATCCTCGGACAATAGCACGGCACCAATATGTTCAGCGGCAACGATAATTCCCTTGTTGGCCTCAGCATCACTTGATCTTGGACCTCCCCACACGACGGGTTTTCCTGATCGCATAATTCCGGCTTTTTCCCCGGCGACAGCGGTAAGTGTCGAACCCAAAAACTCCTGGTGATCAAGTCCGATGCTGGTGATGACTGCCACGTCCGCGTCATAAACATTGACGCAGTCAAGACGTCCGCCAAGCCCAACTTCCAATACATTAACCTCGGTTCCAAGCTCATCAAAGATCAGCATGGCCAAAATAGTATTAATCTCAAAAAATGTTAACTCGTCCCACAAAGGCTCAGGAAGACGCGACTTAAGCGCGTGAAGATGCCGAATGATCAGCTCATTGGAAACATCAGCGTCGGTGACAGTGATTCGCTCACGAAACTCAAGCAAATGAGGAGATGAGAAAAGTCCCGCTCTGATTCCTGCGGCCGCGAGCAGTCGCCAGATCATTCCGCTCGTGCTGCCCTTGCCGTTGGTACCGGCGATCACAATCCGTGGTGTTTTCAGCCCTGGATTTCCAATCGCGTCCAGAGCGGCACGGATCCGGTCAAGACCTGGCTTGATCTGAGTTGGCCTCTTATCAAACAACTCCAGTATCTGGGCCGGCTCGATCTTAGGATTTAGAGACATTAGCCGCCAAGATATCGAGAACCCTTGAAATGGTCGAACGCATGGAGTCTCGGTGACAAATAAGGTCCAGCATCCCATGCTCCAGCAAATACTCGGATCGCTGAAAGCCCTCAGGCAACTGCGCGCGAATCGTCTGCTCAATAACACGAGGTCCCGCGAAACCGATTAAAGCGTTTGGCTCGCCAATATTGATATCGCCAAGCATGGCGAAGCTCGCCGCCACGCCGCCTGTCGTCGGATGACAAAGAACTGATATATAGGGAACCCCCGCCTCGCGCATTTTCGCGACCGCGGCGCAGGTTTTGGCCATCTGCATCAGGCTGATGAGACCCTCCTGCATGCGGGCGCCGCCCGAGGCACTGACCACAACCGCGGGTTCTTTAGACAATGCGGCCCGCACAAACAATCGGGCAATTTTCTCGCCAACGACCGATCCCATGCTGCCGCCCATACATTGGAAATCAAATACAGCCAGGTGGAGACCACGGCCATTGATCGTACCGCGACCAGAGATGAGCGCATCGCGTCTGCCGGTTTTCTTGTAAAAGTCCTCCAGCCTTTTCGAGTAAGGTTTGCTGTCCGCGAATTTAAGCGGATCCGCGCTGCGGAGATTGACGTCGGCCTCAATAAAGGACCCTTCGTCAACAAGGGCATAAATACGCTCCCAAACAGGCAGCGGATAATGATGATCGCACTTAGGACAGACATTCAGGTTCTCGTTTAATTCCTTACGGAGAATGACCTCAGCGCAGTTCACGCATTTTTCCCAAAGCCCGTCTGGGGTGTCAATGCGATCACCTTTCACAATGGGTGCTTTTTCTCTCTCTAACCACGCCATAATTACGTCCTTCCATAAGGGGAAATCGCTTAAATAAAGGGTCGGTCGGTGAGGGTATCTTGTTCATCTCACACCGTCAACGACAGGCAGACCAACGCTCACGGCATATTTTCTAGAGATTTTATTGAAGACATCATCTCTTAATGAGAACTCACGTACCAAAAAAAATAATTTAAAATGATTCACTAAATTCATTGCAATCAGTAAATTTGGTGTTATGATCCAAAGTAAATAACATTAGAGAAGCATGAGTTTCGAGAATCCCGAGCAAAGGGCCACTGGCCTGAAAATTCGGAAAACCAGAAAATCATGCGGCGATCGTCCACAGAAGTCTTTAATCCAAGGAAGGGATCTAAGAATGCTCTGCTCACGTTGCCCACATCACGTCCGTCACGGTAATCTTGCCGCGGACAAAAAAACAATCGAATTTAAGGATCGCTGCGGCCTTAAAATGCGCCAAGGCAAGGAAGAAGCCTGCGATAAGGTTCCCTTTCAGAAAGGCTTTAACCACATTGAATGTGATGTCTATCAGTTCACATTCAAAAGTAACGGCCAGCGAAACGATTGTATCCCCACAAGTGACTTCCAGTATTCTGACTCTTTAAGCGGCATTCCGCTCGCTGAGATGGAATTGCTTTGACGAGCAAGGCGCGGATCATTAAAGTCCCGCGCCTATGGTTAAAGTTGTCACATGGAATGTTAACTCAATTAACACTCGGCTCGACCGCGTCAAAGCGTTCTTAGCCCGTGAGTCTCCCGATTATTTATGTCTCCAGGAACTAAAATGCGCGGACGAGAAATTCCCTCTCGAGGCGATTGAAGGCACTGGCTATCATGCTGCATTTTTTGGGCAAAAAGCCTATAACGGCGTAGCTGTGATCTCCAAAGAACCTGTGGAAATCTTGTTTAGGAATTTCGGCGACCAACACCCTGACGAAGCCTCCCGGGTCATTACCGTCCGGACCAAACACAAATTTGATTTAATCTGCGTCTATGTGCCCAACGGCCAATCTATAGGCAGCGAAAAATTTCTCTATAAAATGGACTGGCTCAAACGGGCCAAAGAGTTTTTAAACCAGCACTGGACCCTCTCTGACAGGCTTATCATTGTTGGAGATTTCAATATTGCGCCGGATGATCGGGACGTTTACGATCCCCTCGCCTGGAAGGAGCATATTCACTGCTCAACAGGTGAACGTGCCGCGCTACAAGATTTGACCTCGTTTGGATTGATCGATACCCTCCGCATGCACGACCAGTCGGCGGGAGTTTTTTCGTGGTGGGATTACCGGGAGCTTTCTTTTGCCCGAAACAAGGGGCTTCGCATTGACCTGATTTACGCGACGCCACCGGCAGCATCTCTATGCCGCTCTGTTAAAATTGACCGGGACGAGCGACGTGGAGAGAAGCCCTCTGATCATGTGCCCGTTATCGCGACCTTTGAGATCTGACAGGAGAATGCTGAAGTGAACAGTAAATCAAAAAATCCCCCAGGAGATTCGGGCTCTGATTTGAGCAGAGATCAGGTCCTCAAAGATTACGCCATGATCTGCCAAAGCCGCCAAGCGAGCCTTATCGGTCGCAAAGAGGTTTTGAATGGCAAGGCCAAATTCGGCATTTTTGGCGATGGTAAGGAGCTGGCGCAGGTGGCCATGGCTCACGTATTCCAGAAGGGTGACTGGCGGTCAGGATACTACCGCGATCAGACGATAATGATGGCTCTTGGCGAGCTGACCCCTAAGCAATTTTTTGCCCAGCTATTCGCTGACACGGACGTTAAAAACGACCCTGCGAGCGCGGGCCGGCAGATGAATAACCACTTCGCGACCCGCCTGATTGATGAAAATGGCGAGTGGCTCGACCAGCTCGCCCAGCCTAATACGTCCTCAGACATCTCACCAACCGGCGGCCAGATGGCCCGTCTCGTTGGTCTGGCCTATGCGTCAAAACTTTACCGGGGAAATAAGCGTCTTGTCGACCTGACTAAATTCAGCAAAACCGGCAACGAGATCGCGTTTGGTACGATCGGCAACGCCTCTACGTCAGAGGGACTTTTTTGGGAATCTATGAACGCGGCCGGCGTCCTCCAGATTCCGCTCTTGATGAGCGTATGGGATGACGAATTTGGTATTTCCGTTCACGCGAAGTATCAAACCACCAAACAATCCATCTCAAAAATCATGGCAGGTTTTGATTATGAGTCTGATCTGAAAGGAATCGCCATCCACAAAGTAAAAGGCTGGGATTACGAGGCACTGGTGGCAACATACTCCAAAGCCGCTATTGCCTGCCGCCGGGATCATATTCCACAGCTGGTGCACGTTGTTGAGATGACCCAGCCCCAGGGTCACTCCACATCGGGAAGTCACGAGCGCTACAAAACAAAAGAACGCCTAAAGTGGGAAGATGATTTTGATTGCGTCAACCGGATGCGGGCATGGATCATCTCCAGGGACATTGCCACTGACGCGGACCTGCGAAAAATCGAGGATGCGGCACTAAAATCGGTTGAGACCTCCAAAAATGACGCATGGAATGATTACCTGAAGCCCCTTGAGAAAGACCGTGATGAGGCTATCAGTTTGCTTGAATCAGTTGGAGCAAAGACCGGCCGCGAGGACGAGTGCCAGAAGGCGGCCCAGGAATTGCGCCGTCAACCCGCGCTATTTCGCCGCAATATTCAGAGCGCCCTTAAGCGGGTGCTGTTCCAAATGTCAGATCTGCCGCAGGACGAGAAGATCCCCCTGATCCGCTACATTGAGCGGTTTGAGACCATCAACCAAAGACGCTACTCAAGCCATTTGTTCAGCGAGACATCCCGCTCAGCCCTTCTGGTAAGTGACGTAGCGCCAACATATTCAGACAAGAGCGAGAAAGTTGATGGACGGCAGATTATTCAGAAGTTCTTTGAGACGGCCATTAGCCGGGACGCGAGAATTTTTATCTGCGGAGAGGACGTAGGCCAACTTGGGGGAGTTAATCTGGAATTTGAGGGTCTCCAGGAGAAATTTGGGGAACTGCACGTTACCGATACAGGCATACGTGAGGCGACTATCTTTGGTCAAGGCATTGGCGCGGCCATGCGTGGCCTGCGACCTATCGCCGATATTCAATATCTGGATTACCTTCTTTACTGTTTTCAGGGCATGAGCGATGACCTGGCGACTCTCCACTACCGCACAGCTGGCGGTCAAATCGCACCGGTCATTGTCCGCACCAAAGGACACAGGCTTGAAGGCATCTGGCATTCAGGTTCTCCCATGGGAACTATTATCAACGGCATCCGGGGCATTCACGTATGTGTGCCGCGCAATATGACCCAGGCGGCCGGGATGTATAACACCCTCCTAAAAGGCGACGAACCAGCTCTCGTCATTGAGGTCTTAAACGGCTATCGCCTGAAAGAACCCTTGCCGGACAATATAGGTGATTACACGATTCCCCTTGGCGTCCCGGAAACCCTGAAAGAGGGAACTGATATCACCGTGGTTACGTATGGAGCCTGTATCCGCGTGGTTCAGGACGCGGTTAAGCTTCTTGAAGACGCAGGAATCAGCATTGAGTTAATCGACGCTCAGACATTGCTTCCCTTTGACCGATTTGGCAGAATCCGCGAGTCAGTCGCGAAAACAAACGCGTTGCTTTGCGTTGATGAGGACGTACCAGGCGGAGCCTCGGCTTATATGTTGCAGCAAATTATTGAAGACCAGAAATGCTACGACTTGCTTGACTCGGCTCCGCGAACACTGTCGGCCAAAGCGCACCGCGCAGCATATGCCTCTGATGGTGACTACTACTCAAAACCAAACACCGAAGACGTATTTGAGTTAATTTACGAAATGATGCGCGAGCGAAATCCCTCCCGCTACCAACCACTGCGCTGAGGATTACAAATGGCAAAACTTTATTTCAGGTATGGCACTGTCGGCAGCGCCAAAACTCTAAATCTTCTCGCTGTAACTCATAACTACCAGCAACAAAATAAAAAGGTATTTTTGCTTAAACCACGGCTGGATGACCGCTTTGGCGCCAACGAGGTAACATCAAGAGCAGGGCTTACGAAAACAGCTGATATTCTAATCTCCGCTGACACCGTGTTTGATGTCCGGGAGTTCACTGGTGTGGACTGCATCCTAGTGGATGAGGCCCAATTCCTTACAAAATCAATTATTGACCAATTTCGCGCCATCGCTTCAATTCAGAATATCCCCGTAATCTGCTATGGCCTTCGTACAGATTTTCGCGGCAATCTTTTTGAGGGCAGTAAGCGCCTATTTGAGGTGGCGGACTCGATTGAAGAGGTCAAAACCACATGCACCTACTGTAACCGCAAAGCAATATTCAATCTCAAGCTGGTTGACGGCAAACCCACTCTGACTGGCCCGACCATCGAATTGGGGGCCGAAGAACGGTACTCACCCACCTGCTCAACCTGCTACAGGACCCAGCTGGAGCAGCAATATGTGACCCGACTGGAAACACATGAGAGCGAGCGGTTAAGTTCTATGACCCCATAAAGATTGGGAAATAATGATTTTCCTTGCCTCTGTGGGGTTTATTCATTATTTAAAGCAGTCTCAAAACGAGAATTTTAAAGTATTTCATTAAAGATATTTAAAAGAATCAAATGAAACAGAGTGGTATTTGGGAATTTTGATGATTCATAGATTTTTGAAATTCATACTGCTAAGCGCTATTGCCGCTACAACGACTGTCGTTGACGCCGCAACAGACTATTCGTCTGTTCTGTCCGCGACGCAGTCTTTTTTGGAGAATCGCGCGTTCAAAAACGAGGACGGGGTTCTGCTGTCTTTCGGTTTACTGCATATACGCAGTGCGCAAATGTCAGAGATTAGCGTGACCCTGCGCATGAGGTCCGGGGAAGTCTCAAGCTTCCGTGAAAAAATCTGGGCAAACGGAGCACAGACCTTTGTTGACCAGTACGTCGACGACCAAAATATCGGCAGCTTCCTGGTGTCTGTTGAGGCGCCATTTCATGTATTGAGAATTCGCCCTCTTAACCCGGGAGAGAGTGACTTCATCAGCCGCGAATGCGCTTTTGACACCGGCAAAGAACTTCATGTTTGCTATTTCAAAATGAAACATGATCATGATGTCTTCGTCTCAACATTCTGGGAAATAGCCAATCCATGACCGTCCGGACAACGGGCGCCTTGGTATTTGATCTTGGCAAAGTGCTTGTCGACTTCAGTGTCGAGCGTGCCTGTGAGCAGGTGGCTACAGTCGGCGGCGTAACCCCACCTGCCGTTAAGAAATTTCTATTTGATGATGGACTTGAGCTTCAATTTGAGTGCGGCCTGATCGATTTTGGGACACTGCATCGCAAATTTGAGGAACACTTTAAAATCACTGTATCACAAAGCGCCCTTGCTCACGCGGCTGCCGATATTTTCACGCCTATGGAGGCGAGCCTGAATTTAGTTGCGGCGCTGCGGCGCAAATATCAAAACACGATTCCCTTTGTTTTATTGTCGAATACTAACGAGATTCACTGGAATCACATTGAAACCAAATGGCGCGTTTCGGAATTATTTGACCATTTAGTGCTTTCATACCAGTTAAAGTCCATGAAACCCGATGCCCAGATATTTCTCGAGGCGATTAGGCTCACGGGACTCACGGCAGATCGCTGTTTTTTTGTGGATGATGTACCTGAAAACATTGCGGGCGCCCGCCGCGCAGGGCTTGACTGCGAGCTGTTTCAGGGTGTCGATTCATTGACCCGGCATCTCGCCTCCCGCGGCATTTTCGTTTAGAGAAAAGTGTTTTGGGTCTTTACAGCTCATTCTCGATCTAAGCCTTTTCATCTGAATATTTAATCATCTGAAATTACAGCTCTTTTTGATTTTTCAAAAAAAGATGATTTTTAGCGGCTTCATTCAAAAGTATTTAACTAGCTGAATTTATTATTGATTAAAATTTAGCCGCAAAGTATTCGATGCGTTTCGCGGGGGTTGCTACCTTACATTCAAGCAATCGCGACACCATTGAGTATCTCACAGAGAGTTTTCAACCGAGTTGGATTGTGCCTGTTGTACCCGCAATAGGAAGCGGATCTTTGTCATCGTAGATTTCGATAAAACCAAAGTGTGGCTAGGCTCCTTTGCTCATTTGCCGCTTCCTGTGCTCCATTTAGGAGTATCCCTCCACTTTGTTTCTGGACTATCCAGAGGCCGTCACAGCCGACGATGTTACACTTTGCAAGATCTACGATGATGCCTCATGTAAGGGCCGATGATCGTCCAACTAAGACGTTCATCGGCCCTTCGTCATTTTAGGCCCTACAATTTTTTGGGCACTACGTTGTCTCCAGGTAATTTAACTTGAAACAAAAAAAGAGCCGAGGTGGTTTCCCGCCTCGGCTCTCAGAACATCAGAACTACAATTAATCAAACTTTAGAAAGCTATTGACCGCATTACCGTCAAGAACCCGAACATGAAGCAAGTACTCACCCTGAGTAAGATCGCCACCGAACTTAGTGCGGCTTTCAAAGCGATTATTCACCGAGCCACGGCACTCGTCACCATAAACGATCCTCGTAATAGGCTGAACAACCACTGTCTTGTCAGCGCCAACATGAGTCTTGACTTCGTCAAACTTGACGCAGCCTTGAAGCAGGTACGGATGCTGACCCTTGAGCACAAGCTCACGAACTCCATCAACACCGGTCTCAATGCCCGCACTGCTGACGGCCGCATATAAATAGTCATCCGCATCCGGACGAGTCGCCTTAGCAACGCGAAGCATGCTCGCCTCAACATTTGGCCTGTCTGCGACGGTGATCGTGTAATTGCCCGAAACCATATGACGATCCATCTCGATACTCTTTATGAAAGGAGTGATCATCTGGATGCAAGTCGCGCCAGCGTAGTAGAACGCCTGCGCAGTAATATTGATCTTCTTATTCACTTCATCAATGGAACCGCTTACCGGCCCCATTTTGTAGCAGCTGCTGTTGAAGTTACCATGGACAATTACTTCCACTTTATCGTTATCGTCAAAACCTGCCGGTACGAAAACTTTATCGACAGGAGCCGGCACCAAAACCGGATTGTCTGCCAAAGCTACGTTCGCCATCCCTGCCATCGCAACACTCACTAAAATTCTCTTCATCATGATTATGTCCCTCCAGTTTTGGTTAATCTGCCTGATTACCCACCGCCCAGCGATGTGTTCCACCAGCTGTTACTAATAATGCATACCCCGTGCCAACTCAACGCATAATCCACCCAGAGGCGAATTTACGGCGCTCCGCGTATAACGGCATTATATATGTCTATTTTTTGATCATGACAACGCGTTTTTATGTCGCATTTCGCTCATGAGGTCTGCTGCAATTGCCACAGTAGATAGCTAACCCACTAATTTTCGTCTGGACCGACTCCATCCCCAGGTGACAAAAACCAAAATAAGGCCAAGACCAAGGACTGAAGCACTGCCCTCAACATAGACACCGTGAGCCAAAGCGAAAACCACCGCGACAAGCACACAAAGAGCGATTCGCTTTGAGACGTGGCGGCTGAGCCAAGTCAAGAGCAAGGCCCGCAGCACCATCTCCTCGTTGAGAGCCTGGAACACAGCGAGATATTTCCATCCGGGATTCTCGCTTACCGGACCCGGAACAAATCCCTGCTGCCCGAGAATCCCGCCAATCAGCCACGCCCCCACGACGTACACCACCGTGAACATCAACACCGCAAACCCAAGGTCATCCCGCCTCGCGCGTAACCCCAATTCCGCCGGCCACGACCCGGGCCATGCC
>CANILH010000037.1 GCA_947468665.1 Oligoflexales bacterium
AAAGGCGAGGGCCTTGGTAACCAGTTCCTCGGCCACATCCGCAGCACTGATGCCATCGCTCACGTCGTAAGATGTTTTGATGACGGCGATATTATACACGTAGACGGCTCTGTCAGCCCGCTCCGCGATATCGAGACGATCGATACGGAGCTAATCTACGCCGACGCCGCCACCGTAGAAGTCGCTCTGGAGCGTAATAAGAAGCTCAATAAAAGCATCAACAAGAAATACACAGCCATTGTCGCTATGCTTGAGGGCATCAACAGTCACCTGCAGGGCCTAAAACCAGCCCGTACATTCAATTACGAGCAGTTTGTCGGCGAGGTTCTGGAAGTCCATGATACCTGGCGCGATCTGCATTTGATTACCGCCAAGCCGATTCTTTATGTCTGCAACGTGGAAGAATCCATGTGTGACGGCACAAAAGACAATCCATACACACTGGCTGTCAAAGAACGCGCCAAAGCCGAAAAAGCCCAGCTGGTCATCATCAGCGGCAAAATCGAGGAAGAGCTCATTCAGCTTGATCTCGAGTCCCGCAAAGAAATGCTTGAGTCCCTTGGCGTCAAAGAGCCGGGACTTAACCGCATGATCCGTGCCGGTTACGACACCCTCGCCCTCCAGACATACTTCACCGCCGGCGAGAAGGAAGTCCACGCGTGGACCATCCACCGCGGCGACAAGGCCCCACAGGCAGCTGGTAAAATCCACTCTGATTTTGAACGCGGGTTTATCTGCGCGGAAGTTTACGCGATCTCTGATCTCGTCAAGACTGGCAGCAAAGCCAAACTTAAAGAACTGGGCTTGATTCGAACCGAAGGCCGCGACTACACGGTCAAAGACGGAGACGTCATGGAGTTCAGGTTTAACGTATAAATAAAGGCGCCGGTCAAATGACCGGCGCCTTTTTAAATAATAAAATTAATTCGTGCTGAACAATGGCACGCTGTCTAACGAAGTGCCGGAAATTTTGCCGCAATAATTGCTGATTAAAGTCGTCAGATTGACGTTGTTCGCAGATGTCGCGGGAATCGCGGAACCAAGACTCGTTGTACCAGCCGCGATAGTTCCGAGACTCACAAGAGCAAGCGAGCTTTGGAGCGTGGAGCAGTCTGATATAGACGCTAGTGTCAAATCAGACGCCTTGAAACAAGCGTGAACCAACACGCCACTGTTGGCGACAGAGTCTTGCGCCTGAACGTACACAAAATCGCCATCCGTCCTTGAATGCACCTGATCAAACCCAATTCCGCTACCCGCGGCGGAAAACTCCAAGGTCCCAGTGGCCACATCGGCATAAAAATGCATGAGTGTTGTCGATTGCTCGAAGTTATCGGATTTTCCGCCAGTGACGACCATATATCCGTCGACAATGCGTTCCGCGTCAGTGGTACCGGATACTTTTACCATTGAGGCAATGCACGTCTCGGTTCCAGAACTTCCTTTAGTTGTACCGTCTAAAAGATACCAGTCGTTATCCTTTTTACCAAAGATGAGCGTTAGATTTGTGGCTCCGGCCACAGTTTCGCGGCACTGTCCGAACAAAGGAATTGTCGTGGTTCCAGATAACGCCGGAACTGTGAACACAGTCGATAAATCGACTGGAGTCGAGCTGAGACACGACGGAGCAGACTTGGAACCGCTTGAGCGAGTATCGTACTCCGCCATACGGGTATCGACATTCTTGATGAGCTTCAATAGATTTGTCGGTCCGTCTGAGAAGAGTCGTGCTTTAACCTCACTCATCAACGCGTTCTTTGCCGCGTCCGTTGACGGTTCCTGAGGTGTTGTCCGGAAACGATCTACTACCAACAATGACGCGACATCCGCACTCATAGTAGAGGCGAAGGTATTTTCCGTGAGTGAGGACGTCCCGGAAGACGCTGTCAGTTGATCTGGCGTCACCTTCTTGGTTGGTGGATATGCCTGTGGAGCGCCGATTGACACTCCACTAGACGATGATTTCTTTTCTTTTGCGCAGCCGGCGGGCAGGGTCGCCATTGAGACGATCACAGTGATATTTAATATTGGTAACAAGAACGCGCAACAGGACTTAATCATCTAGAATGCTCTCCTTCAATCAGTGGGTTGTGTTTGTCATGCTGGACTTTACGCTATAAAAACCTCTGTAGCAATAACGCCAGATAAAATTGCGGTAAAATCAGCATCTTAAATACGAGCATATACCCACATACTACTGAGCACGCCCGCAAATGACATTTAAGTTTCATCATCTCGATAAGCCATGACACAATTTCAGATCAATTCTTACTAAATCGAAATACAGAACACGGGGAACAAATGGCAACAGCACTGATTACAGGCGCCAGCGCGGGACTTGGCACTGACTTCGCGAGAATTCTCGCGAGTCAGAAATACGATCTTATTTTGACAGCGCGAAACGAGGAAAAACTCAAAACACTCGCAGGCGAACTTTCCGCGACCCACGGCGTCAAATGCCACACCATCTCCGCTGATCTCGCGAAGTCGGGCAGTGCGGCAAGTCTCGCGAGACAGATCAAAGAGCGCGGGCTCAAGGTTGACGTGCTGGTAAACAACGCCGGCTGCGGCCTCTGGGGTCCATTCGCTCAGTCCACGCCAGCGGATATGGCTGGCATGATTCAGCTGAATGTCAATACACTTACCGAACTAACACGGGAGTTTCTTCCCGACATGATCACCCGCAAACAAGGCCGCGTGCTAAATGTCGCATCAACCGCCGCCTTCCAGCCAGGCCCATGGATGGCAGTCTATTACGCGACCAAAGCTTATGTATTATCATTTGGGGAGGCTCTGGCCACTGAGCTGAAAGGCACTGGGGTAACGGTGACCACACTATGTCCCGGCCCAACCCGCACGGAATTTTTTGAGCGTGCGAAAATGGGACAATCACGGCTCAAAAGCATGATTTTCGCAGACTCCTTAACCTGCGCTAAAACCGGCATCGACAGCATGCACCTGGGGCGCGTCGTAGTAGTGGATGGAGTTATGAATTGGATTTTTAGCCAAAGCGCCCGTTTTCTTCCAAGAGCGGCCACCAGGTCAATCACAGGTACAATAAACGCAGCCAGTAAAGGTTAAGGCACTACCAGTTTTTAATGCCCTTAACCATGTGAACGCCCCGCAAATAGCTTATAATGGTTCCATCATCTGAACATAATCTGGATTGAAAGGTTCCTTGATTGAACTCAAGCGAGTCACGAAAAGTTAGGGTACTGCTAGGATACATCTCGGGTGACCTTGAGGATATATTCACGAATGATGTCGCCATCGCAAATTACGAGGTAAAAGCGATATCGTTTAAGGACCCAAGAGCGCTACTGGACAACGCGAAATGGGCTGACGCGATTTTTATCCAGTGGGATGGACGCGGCCAGCTAGGCCATGACCTGATCAGTCGCCTCACTCGCGGGTCAGGACCATCAAAAACTCTTGTCTCTGTCTATGCGGTCACATCCTCAAAAATTAAAATTGAGATTCTCAACCTAAAATCGTCCAAACAAGCCAAAATCGCTGGGTGGTTTGACCTGCCGACTCAAACTGATCTCCTGCTAAAGGAACTGGCACTGCTGATTCCTGACGGCTACGATCATTTCGCGGCGGACTTAATCAACTGCGGTCTGCCCTTGATGGCAGAGCTGCCACTAGAGAGCCTGGCCGGAAAACACCTTCTTGGCACTATTAAGAGCGCCTGGGATGAGCGGCTTCAGCGCTCAAAAACCGCCACACGTATCAAAGACGAGGTGCTCAGGAGCCACGTCACGTTTTTTACCCCTGATGATGCGCGAAGCGTCGAGTTAAAAAACTTCCTGACAAGTATCCAATTCAAGTACCATGACGATTTTTCTGACCTCACCAGCTGTTTCCGCTGGATTCGCGGGCACAGCACTGATTGTCTTGTTGTGTGGTACGACGCCAAAAGTCTCGACAGCGAAACTTTGATCCGGATGTACACCGAAAACCGCGGATTTCGCCGCATTCCTATTATCGTACTTTACCCGACCGAGAACGTGCACGCTCATTTTAAAAAATGCTGTCAGGATTTATTTGTAGACAAAGTACTTCACTTTGACCGCAACCGGGAAAAATTCCGGGTAGCACTTGTCGAGGCTATTGAGACACTGGGTAAGGAGCACGGCGCAAGACGACTACTTGACGAAATGAGACAGACATCTCTGGAGTTTCAACCCGAGACCTCCCGTGCCCTGACGCCCGTGGAGGTTGATCTGGCCTGTACTGAGATCGAACTTGACCCAGGTAAAACATACTGGGCCGCCACAGAAAAACTTCTCGCCCTTGTCCGTCTTAAAGATCTTGAGGCTATTAGTACCTCACTGGAAACCTATGAAGGCAAGTATAGCTACTTTGACAGCGCCCTGACATCGATGGTCGTCCGTTCCGGACTATCTAAGAAGGAGACAGAGAACGCGACCAGGGACTTCATCCAAAAAATGCCTTTTATGAAGGACGTTAACTTTGACCGAATGGTTCGCGCCTCGATAGTCCTCTCGCGACTTGGGGCGAGTGATCCGATGAAAACACTTCTTATCCTCTGGTGGCAATCAAAAGATAAATATCCTGCGTCTCATGAGTTCTACTGGGCGGCCAGCCGCTTGGCATTTCTCGAGGGATTTGTCGCTCTTGAGCGGTCGCTGCTCGCTCTCGCCATAAAACTAGAGCCCCTTCGCAACGACTACGTGGAGGCATACCTCAATCACCTGATCGCTACCAATCATCCAAGCCACGCGATTGATTTAGGCGAGTACCTTCAGCAGAGTGACTATTTCCCGAGGAAAAAAGCTATGCTGATCGTATTCAACGCGATGGTAAAAAAAGAGGATCAAGCGGGTGGTGCCGCCATCCTGACGCAGATGATTCTTAAATGGCCGACGGATAAATACCTGGCAGGCCTTAAACCTAAGGTTGGACTG
Source organism: Oligoflexales bacterium (assembly GCA_947468665.1). GTDB lineage: Bacteria > Bdellovibrionota_B > Oligoflexia > Oligoflexales > RGVZ01 > CAMDKS01. The sequence goes on from CANILH010000037.1 coordinate 4,932, forward strand.
CGTTAATCGTCAATCCTCAAATAAACTAATCAACCGCCGTAAGATCTTTCATCTCGAGGGCGAAATCCTCAAGCCTGATTTCCTCAAGCCGCAGTCGGCTTGAGAACGCGTTGTAGCAAAGATATGTAGCGAGCCCCTGCTGATTTGCCACCCAGGGCGCCAGATATTTACCTGGCGCGATCCAACCATCTGTAAACGAATCCTCCAGCCGTACAACATCACTAATGGTCATACGACCCGCGAACAGTCGTTGGGGGAAGTGTATCTTTCGCTCCTGAATCGCCTTACGAAAGAACGTATGTACCGACAAAAGCCCCTTCAGATAAACACAATCTTTCGTAAATACATTTCTGCCCCTGATGTCACCGCCCCGGAAAATACGCGCGGCTGAATGAAAGCTCTCAAGCTCAGGCTGGCCGGCGTCCAGAAAAAACTTAAATGTTTCCATAAAATCCGCGCCGTTTAGCCCGTGCTGAATGCCCTTGATACGCAACGCGATGCGGCGCAGACGGCCGAGATCCATTGTTCCGGTAATCAATTCTGCGAACGTTGCAAGCCCTTCCTGGGTCGCCGTTGTGCGCGGCGAGCCGAGTCCCATGCTTTTTAGCCACGGCTGTCTGCGTCCGTTAAGCATAGTGGCTGAATGCACATAAACCTCATGCTGCAACAACTGCTCGACCTCGTTTAGAGTAAATCTGGAGTTTCCGCGAATACGCACGCGCTCACTTCCGGCCGCGGCTTTACTGGTAAGTTCGTCATCAACTATTACTTTGATGTTGTAGTCTTTAAAAAATTCATCCGACCGGGACTGTATCTTTTTCGCGGTCGCGGCGCTCGGCATGACGCCGGTCTCGTCATTAAAATCCAGAATCGCCGCGAAGTCGTTGGTGATGGAGATAAAATCATCTGCCAGATCAAGATTTGAGAGACGGCCTAGTGTCTCATCCGGCCTTCCGTAAAGTGCCTCACTACACTCCCTGAACGCTGCTGTTCCAAGACCTTCAAGCATCTGAGCTGCGATAAAATAACTGTGAGCAGTTTCTGAGATATACCAACCAACAGGATGATCCGCGCTCGTGGTATCCATTATTCTCTTAAGTTCTGATTTTTCTTCGGTATAGTCGAACTTCGGGTATTCCATGACTGGAGGCTTCGCGTTGCCTTTCTTCCAGGCCGCGAGAAACTCAAAGGCCAACTGTTCGCCCCAACCCAAAGCGCTGAGAATTTTAATTCCCTTGCTGGCGGCGACTAATTTTTCATCAATCTCAACAAATTGCTCGGTAGCGTCCATGCAACCCTCAGCTGATAACCTTTGCCCAAAGCACTCGTAATATCATACCGAATTGCGTGGAATAGCCAATAGACGCGCCGCGAATGCTTTGATCTGCGCCAACAATGACATAGGTCGGATATGCAGATACCCGCCATGCATCACGTACCTGAGGTGTTCCCAGAAATACAGGCACCGCAACACCCACCTCACGAACAAAGGTGGCGACATCCTCCGGAGACTCAAAATCAAGTGCGATCGCCTGAACCTCGACATCCGGAAACCAGCGTTTAATGTCGCCAAGGTGGCCCATACTTAGGCGGCAAACGCCGCACCAGGGGGCGAAAAAATATAAAATGGAAACACTGTCTCGCTTCTGATCTGGAATCTCGACTGACGCTCCTGTTAAATTGGACATCGTGGCAACGGGTGCTTTGCCGGACGGGAGATCTCTCGACTGCCAAAGACCTACGCCGATTAAAATCAAGGCGAAGACAGCGATCTGCTTGCCGGCATGTTTTAAAAAAGATACCCAGTTTGGTTTCAAATCCGTCCACTCCGCTCAATATGGTAAAAGGTGCCAGAGATATCCCAACCCCATGGGGGATCAAGCTCAAGAGGACTTACAGTCGCAGTCATGCTGATTTTAGGAAGGCATCGAGTGAAGTCACTTTGATCGAGTCGGTTTTGAGAGCAGTGATTCCGGCAAGGCCGAGACCACACCCGAGTTCCAGTGCCCAGAAGCTTTTCCATGTCCGCCGGTTTGGAGATCACAAGCGAGAAAGGGCCCAGCTCTATGGTTTCCAGAGAGCCGGGCCCGATCATTTGTGTCAGCAAAATAGGAACTATTCCGTCAGTCGTCACGAGAGCCCTTAAGTCAAAGTATTAATACTTTGACTCAAGTTTACGAAGTTCTTCGCCAGCCGTGAAGGGGCTTTTTTTGATCTCAAGAAGAATTTTGACCGCTTCGGCTTGTTTGATCTTGCCAGCCGACAAAACCTGGCAAAGGAACGGCTCAAGAGGATCTGTGTTCTCGTAGATCGTCTTGTGCTGTGGCCAGAGGTTATTCTGGTTGTTGCTGCCACCAAGACAAAGGGGAATCAGGTGGTCAATTTTGAACGCCATACGCTGCATTTGCGTGGTTTCGAAGTTGAATTTCTTGTCGTACTCAACGAAGATCGCAGCTTTGAGGCTAGGATCTACATCTCTGTCGCAATATTTAACATGTTCAGGGTAACGGAAGGTTTGCGAGTTTTCACAGAGAGATCCTGGGGTGACTGATGCCTCAGGGTGCTCGGGGAAGCGGCCATCTTCACGGCCGTTGACTTGGCCTGGGAGAGTGTCCCGGCTGTGGTCATAGTGATCATTGGTATTATTGCCAGGATGCTTCTGATGGTGGCTGGAAAGGTCACTTGACTCTTCACGAGCACCGCAAGAAACGAAACTCAAAACTGCTACAGACGCACAGATACCAACGAACTTTCTCATCTTCACTCCTATAGACGGGCATTTTCGGCGCCCGGTAGATACGCCATTCCAATCAACGGCTTATACAGGTAAAAAGCACAGAACTATCTTCGGTTGCTTGCGTTTTAGTCGGTCACAGACAGATGCGCAACCCATAATTCCCAGTTTACGCAATCTTTTTATTCACTCTCCGTGGACAACCACCCCAACCCTATAGTAAAGATATTAGCATGTTACCTAATGCATTAACAAATATCATAGATAGCCGAACCAAATGGGCCTTTGCCTTGGCCACCGTCAGCCTATGTCTTTTAGTCTCATCATGCCTGATGTCTGGGGTCGACAAGATCGATGCCGACCCTGATTTTGACTGGAATTCGATCAAACGCGACGAGATTCTGATGACCCCGCTCATTGATCTGCGCGATATCATCACGCCACCAGGCGACGAAAATCTGGCGTCTCCCTATACCAGGGACGAAAACATCGCCTACGCCGAGGCGTTTAAGCAGGTGTTTTTTAAAAATCGAAAGGACGTCCGCGTTTACGGTGCGGGCGGTGCGTTTGAGAAGATTTCCTCGGTAGAAAACTTAAGCGAAATCGCGAAGAAGGTCGTCAGCAGAAAGCCCCTTTCACTTGAGGAAACGGAAAGACTACGCGCAACGACACAGGGAATTCGTTTTATATTTTTCTTTGACTTCGCCAAAGAGCGCCTTTTTTATGACTACGACATGGAAAAGCCCCCCGAGGCACTGGGTCTATATGTAGTCAAAACATATATGGCCAAACGAGAGATGCTCGTAAAGCTCGCACTCTGGGATTCCAGGGATTCTAAAACTGTTTTTATCACTGAGAAGACCGCGTTTAGTACCGCGACCAATCGGCTTTATATCCGGACCGGTCTTATGCCTCCGCCAAACTTGAAAGTAATTCCTGGATTTTATAACACCGCGCAGAGTCCAGATCAGGCGGATCGCCAGAGCTTTTATGGTCCGGTGGATGAGATGGCAGTCCATAGGGCACGATTCCCGAAATTCGCGGCGCGCGAGCCGGCCTTCTCAGGCACCTTTAAGAATCTTGTACTCTCTCTGCCGATCCACCGGTCTGAGCAAAATTTAATTGAGTATGAGAACTTCACCAACCACCGCCCGGAGATAACTTTCAAAGGATCCAAACTAGGCCGACAGACTCAGACCGATGTGTTTTTTGGCTTCTCCTCAATTCTCTATAACCGCTACCGTCTAGGTCTCGGATTTGAAGTTTCGATGAACCAGCCGATTTTGGAATATGGCGGTAAGAAATATAAAGTCTCAAATCAAATGCTTGCCGTAACCACAGATCTCGAGTGGGAGCTCGCCCAAAACTGGCGCCTTCTCACCGGTAGTTACTTTGGCGCGGGCGCAATGAGCATCAAACCTAAAGATTCCAAACCTGTCACTGACCCACCAACAGACAATTCAGAGACTAAATCCGAGTCCGATGGTTACACGTACGCCGCCCCACGAATAAGACTTATCTGGGGACAAAAGTCTGGTGGACAACTTGGACTTGGCGTCTTCCGCCAATACTACAACCGCATTGATCGCCCAGAGTTCACCGACTACAAACCGTCACTTTGGGGCGGAGAATTAACAATCGCTGTGCAGTTTCGGGGCTTTTGAGAGATCAGCTGTTATTTTTTTTTCGCCAGGACTCCAGAACCGGGATTGTCGTGGCAACGGCCAAGGCCCCGTTCAGGTAAAGCCCACTTAGCCAAAACGGAACATTATATACATCAACATCAATATATCTGAGAAAACCAATCTCTGAGGCCCAGCCCTCAAGTAGCGGCCCGGCAATCCCAAGCAGAACCGAGAACACCAGGATTTTTCTAACACCGTGACGAAATGTCAGAAGGTGCCCAAGCCAGAGGGCGAAGAAGGATGTGTTCATCGCCGTTGGATAATCCTGAAACTGCCCACTTAAAAAGTAAACCAGGACAAACAGGAAGATACTTAAAAGCCCTTTGATCAACCCCCGGGAGGGCTGCTCGCGAACTAACAGCCAACCTGATGACGTACAAAACAAAGCCACCAGTAAAAACCCGCAGTAGAGCTCACCGGTTGGTTGGCCGGGAAAAATTGAAAAACTCCCCGGACTCGGATAATAAAGTGCCTCTGGCCGCACATGAAAGACATAATCACATACCGTCAACATCGCGGCAGTAAGAATGGCGTAGAACGGATAAATTACCCAGCCAGGTAATCGACCAGCCAGTTTATCATTGGTGTCAGAAATGGTGCGTCCTCAATCGCTTAAGTAGGCTAAAACGTACCACACAGGAATCCGAGTGTCTGTAAATTACACATCACCGACAACGTCGGAGTTCTCTACGCCGGAGCGAGTGCGGGATAATTACCAAAATAGAATCTGAGTCGGCATTTCTGGCTCGATCTCCCGATTGCCAGTGTCTGTACCGTCACCGATGATGTTGATCGACAACTCAAATTGCTTATCGGTGAAAAACATAATTCGCACAAACCCTTCATGGGGCGCGGTCTGCCGCACGCGATCAGTATGTTTTGTGCGTTACTCCGGCGCAGGAGTTTTGCACATTAAAGAGTCAAAAAATCCGGCAGCACGAAATTCTAATTTATATTAGGTGGTTCACTTAAATGGTGAAGCCGTAGTTTTCTACACAGCCTAACCTGATAATATCATTTATATATTGCGCTATTTGATAATCATTTTCTCTGCATGCTGTCTAAAATAATCCACTGTTAACGCCGATGATACCCATATGGGAGGGGTATTATGAGGGATTCAAGGGGCGTGCCGAAAATGTATTGTCCGAACGGGGCGTGCGATAATTCTAAGTCCAAGTCCAGGGACTTTGTTGAGAACGGACTTTATCACCATAAATGCGGTAAGCGTGGCAGTAGTCAGCTTTCTAAATGCAAAAAATGCGGACGGCGCTTTTCGACCTCCAGCGGTACCGTCAATTTCAGGATGCGCAAGCCTCACATCAATCGTGAGTTTATAAAAAACTATTGCTCAGACGTAAGTCTGCGCAGCTCCGCCTACCTTCTCGGGGTCAACAGAAGAACTTTAGCCAGTAGAGTCGTCCAACCGGATCGTCGATATCACGCTTGGACGCATTAAGCTTAAAGGTAGGCGGGTCGAAAAATTGAAGGCCGCGGGCCTATCCATGGAGTTCTAAAACTCTCGGATGTATAAGGTGCACGGGTAATGGTAAGACTAAATAGAATCAGAATGACCTTGATCGTAAGTGGTAATCGGCATGACTAAAATTATGGAATCTCAAATCGTTTTTTACAGTGACCCAGAGGGGAACTCAAAAATCGATGTCATCATGCGGGACCAAACCTGTTGGATGTCACAAAAGCAAATAGCCGGGGTCTTCGGTGTAGATGTCAGGACGATCAACGAACACATCAAAGAAATCTATAAATCTCAAGAATTACAGGAAGTTCAAACTGTCCGGAAATTCCGGATAGTTCAAAAAGAAGGCAAGCGTGAAGTGGCACGAGAAATTGATTGCTACAATCTCGATATGATCATTTCGGTTGGTTACCGTGTCAGTTCTGTTAAAGCTACACGTTTTCGTATTTGGGCAACCAGAACCCTGAACGAGTTCGTCACAAAGGGTTTCGTCCTAGACGACCAACGCTTGAAACAGGGGACTGTCTTTGGCAAAGATTACTTCAATGAATTACTTGAGCGCATCCGAGAGATTCGAGCTTCGGAAAGGCGCTTTTATCAGAAAATTACGGATATTTATGCTCAGTGCAGTGTTGATTATACCAAAGACGACCCGGTCTTGTTCAGCGCTATTCTTGCATGCTTTTTTGATTACTTTTTGCTTTGGTAATCCGCTCTTCCTCTATCCCAAAATACTTGTCGTCCTTTTCGATTCCGATGAAGTTGCTAACAACCTCTGAAGTAAATCACTTCCGGTTCGCGGTTAGCCAGTAGTGCATCCGTCCAAACCCACGGGAGCGTTTATCGGCGATTTCGTGGAGGAATAGGAATACGGGCCTGAGTTTAGGCTCGGCACGACACAGCTGAAAGTAGTAATCCACGATGTCTTCGGAGCAATGCTCGTGCCAGTCAAAACCACAAAGATCGACTACCCCGACACTCGGGTGTTTTGAGTTTTTGGGCGAGATCACGAGATCCACTTTATAGCGCGGATCACCAACCACCACACCAGTCTGCGCCTCTGCCTTACCCAGCGAGTCCGAAGACTTGGACAGCACATGGTCGAGCACAGCCCGCATCAGATGACCTGATGAGCGACGCCACGGGAAAAACTCTGGTCCCGGGATTTTCTTACGGGGTGTGAATTCTTTCTTCTGCTCACCCTCTTCCTGACGTCTATAACCGCGCCAGAGGAAGTCTGTGATGCTCGCTTTCTCGTGGTCAAGCTCATCAAAATGCTTATGAAGGTAATGATAGGCCTTACGTTGCGGCCGACTCATCAACACGTTAAGCTCACCTTTGCGCTTATCGGGGTCATCGCCCTGACGAAACGCCATCATGTTGCCGCGGTTGATGTCCCACAGGTAAAAGATAAACGGGCGCTCTTTGCCCTGTAAAGCCGCGCCGGCTCCGTCGAGGACGTCATTTCCGCGACCGAGACGGTCGAGAAATTCGGCCTTCTTAGACTTAATGTATGGCTCGTTTTTCAGGAGAAAGTAAACCAAAGCAACGTCTGTTTCCATATTGATACGCTGGCCGGTTTCCTTCTCGATATCTTTCACCTTCAAGGCGACCCACTCCAGATAGCGATCCACCATATCCGTCTCAATGCCTTTATATTGCCCCGCCTCTTGCCGCTCGCTATCTGGCTTTTCACGCTCTGTCCAATCGATTGTGACCGCCGGTTTCACGCCCGCGCGGCGCCACTGCATAATCTTGAGCTCACTATTATAGACATATTTATTTGAGTACTCGATGATGTCGGGCGGACAACGGTAGTGTTCATCAAGCATTACACTCGCCTCTTTGATTCCTTTTACGAGCCCGAAAATATGACTACCGCCACCTTTGATGCCACGTGCCTGAGTGCTGCGCAGATGCTCGTCAAGGTTAAACTCCGCGAAAAGATAATCATCTATAACACTGTCTTTGGCGAGTACGGTCTGTTTGTCGTCGCCAACTACCATGAATTTTCGGGCGCGAAGCATCAGCGGCAGGGCGTCATCCACCCGGCACTGGGTCGCCTCGTCAACAATCACGAGGTCAAACATCTTAGCTTTGCACGGGAATAGAAATGAAACAGCCTGCTTACGGCACATCCAGATCGGGAACGTATCGGTAAGTTTTTCCTGAAGCTCCCGCCACGATCCGATGGCCCCGTCTAGGGACTCCTGTCCTTTCAGTCCGTGAAGCATTCCGCCAATCGCGGTCAACGCGTTACTTTGGCCCTTGTTGGATGCCTGGGCACCGGAGACGATGCCGGCGAGCTTTCCGATAAATATTTTTCTTACAAGTTCACCGCGTTTACGGTCGAGCTCCTGAAGTTCCTCGAGAAGTTCCTGAATACTTGGCATACGGTCGACAGAGTGACCAAACGTAAAGCTTGAGGTGGTGGCGAATCGACATACCTCAAGAGACAATGGCACTGGCCCCTTATAGGCTGGCCCAAGGGCCTCATGGATAATCTGTAACTGACGCCAGACTCCGCTATCAAAACCAGACCTGGCCTTCAGAATTCTCGCCTGAGAATCAAGAAGAGAGCGCAGTGCAGTCAGGTGAGCCTTACCAGGATGAGAGATGACACTGGAGACCATCCTCATTGCTTGCTTCAATCCACTTTCGCCAGCTGGGAAAATCCTGGACCAAATATCGAACAAGTGCCTGTTAACGCGACTATCCGTGGGAGAACCAATCACCTGTGCCAACTGCTCCATGGATTTTGGGCGAAGTTTAAGTAATGACACGACTGTTTTTGTCGCTTGCTCGATATAACTCAGATGATCAGGTGAAACGTTATCGGGAATCGCGAATATGTCGTAGATATCCGGATCCTTAACCCCACTCAGATACTCCCGACCCAGCACGAACTGTCTCACCAACGCCCGGGAGGTTTTTGAGGATTTTGTGGTCTCGCTGCGGCCACCCATAAAACTTAGAAAACTTACAAACGCGTCAATGTCGGCCACAGTCGTCGCATGTCCACCCTTCGGGCTGACCCTCTGACGAATATCGGTCCGAGGCCCAATCCGTGCGTCCATCACACGCCCTATCCGGGCTTTGATCTTATCCATCGCCTGATCAATTTTCTCTACCGCAGCTGGATCCGGGCTATTGGCATATGCTTCGCCATGAATCTCACGGGCACTGGTTATCCCAAGACACTCCTCTATCGTTCTGCACCAAAGCCCGAGATCATTGTGCCCTCCCGTTGTCCGGTCCATCAGCTGGGCTGCGCGCTTCCAGATGGCAACCGGGTTACTGCCGTGGGCCTTCTCGCCTTTGCCGAGATACTCCTCAATCTTCTCGTTAAGAGCGTGTAGGGCCGCCTCATGATCACTGACGATCAAGATTTTTTGGCCGGTACAAACTGCATGAATCAAAAGATTCATGATCGTAAACGTTTTACCGGTTCCGGGAGGGCCCTCTAACAGCACAACGTCATGGGCATTTAGCTTATCCATCAGTCGTCTTGTACTCTGTGGCCTGAACACCGGGGTCATCGGACGGTCACAAAACGGCCTCACGCTTTTTATAACATTTTTATTGGTCGTACTGAGGAATCTTCCAGGAAGAGTCCTGCCGAATTTCTCAGGACTGCGGTCGGCAAGATCCTGCATCATCTCCAGATCAAGTTCCAGAGCTCTGAGCATCGGACCGGTAACTTTCGATGAGCGGTAAACAGAAACACTCTCCGTGTCACACTCAGCTCCCAGAATTGTCATATTGGAAAACAGTCCGCCCTTACCGTTTTCACCGGGCGTACCAAGGATTATTTCACGTGTACGCTGAAAAACATCCTCTGCGACCGGCAATTCCCTCGACAGGTAGATCCTTCCCAGGCGACCGTCATATTCAATTCTTTGGGCCAGGAGTGTCTTAAAAAATTGGTCAACGGCGGCCTCCACATTCGCCTCGTCGGAGAATGACTCAACCATGGTCGCGAGGGCGAGGTGGTTTAAATAGATGCGGGATCCCTCAGCCCCATCCATCAAAATCTGACGGCCAGACTCAGAAATCGTCACTGGCGCATAATAGAGTGGGAATCGAAATGTCTTCACGCTGCCGTTTGACGACTTAAATATCGCGTCAATGATGTCAAATCCAAGAAAATACTCTGTATCACTTCCACTTAGAAACGAATCCCGCATCTCCTGAATATCAGAGGACGACAACTCACAACGAAGGGTTTTCCCTCGCATGGTTTTGACCTCTGTTGACATCAATGGCAATGACCATACATGCTTCACGCCGCCTTCTTTACGGCCGCCATCACTATTATTAACCTTGGGCTGCCTCTCCACTGATTTTTGATCTGACCCTCCGAAAATAGCCTGATAATCCACTGCCCAAGCTTTGTCGACATCACGCTCTCCAAGCCTGCTCTTAAATGATTTTAGGTCACCTTTTGCCTCACCTTTGGTGCCGGCGTTTCGTGGCGAGCGATGACCGGATGACTCACCCGCCGCGATCTTGGCGATATTTCCCGCCCTGCGGCCGATAGGAGGGACATACGTCTCGACTTGGCTCAAAACATCCGTGCGAAGAGCGAGAGCTCCGTTAAGACTCTCGCTTCCCTCAGCAAACGTAAATTTGAACAAGCGATGGTAGGCCAGAATTCTTCCGAGCACGTCACTGCCGTGATTGACCCGATGGTCATGAAGAAGGTCATCAAGGCCTTTGGCTGCCTCGCGGGAAAGTATCATAGTCCCAGCGGCACCTTCGCGGCCGTCAAGGGCTTGAATTTTTATGACCTCCGCGGACGACTCTATCCGGTATTTGGATTTACCCTTGAAATCAATCGTCTCATCTATAGCCTCTCTCGTCTGGACTACCTCACGAAACTGCGCCCGGAAGATCTCGAATATAAACCGGGGGACTTTAAGCGACTCTTTGCGTGCCGCGTTCTCAATCAGATAGCTTTGAAAGCCTGTGTCATCATGCTGACGGCGAAACACGATTTTGAAGCCCCGCCCAGCCATTAGCGTCAGTCCGGTCTCGATGGTCTCTGATTTAAGAAAACGTTCCGCGCTCATATTGCTCTCCAACTTAACGAATCAAAAGTGAGACGCGGCGATTCTCTGACCGCGCGCTCTCGAGTTTTAGTCCCGTCAACGAACCGATATCTGTCTTGGGCCGTGTGGCCGCGTATCCTATGATCCTGAGTCGTCCCTCACCAAATCCAAAGCCTATTAACCAATTCACCACGCTGCTTGCGCGACGCCCACTCAGGTTCCAGTTGGTCTCAATTTCCTCGCCGTCTTTCATTTTTTCTTTGCGGTAAAGCGGCACATCATCGGTATGCCCCTCCACATCAAGTGAGTACTTTGTGGAGAGAATTCGCTTAAGCATCGGCAACATTGAGTCAAGACTTCCTGCGCGAAGTTTTGCGGAGCCAGTATCAAACAACGCAGCACTCTCAAAATCAAGATGGACGCCGTCCTCACCAAGACGCACCGAGACGCCTTTTTGTCCGGCAGACACGGCTTCGAGATCCTTCGCCAACTCAACAAGGGTACCCTTTGACGTACCGGTTACAGATGACTTCATCCGCTCAAAGGAACCCACATCAATACGACTCATGCCGACGAGTACGGCGAAAAACACGCAAAGCAAGGTCATGAGATCACTAAGACTCAGATAGAACGCGTTGACAGGAGATTCCCTGCCCTGTTCACGCGCTTTTTGGAGGTCTTTTAGTCTCAAGCCGCGACTCCCTCACGAATTGTTTCCATACTCTGATCGTCACGTTTGATGAGAATCCCTATTTTTGTCAGCAGCTGCTTATGACACTCAAGAAACACATTGTTGTGATGCTCAAGACGTCCGGCCAAAGGTGTGAAAATCAAACTCGCCATGCCGGCACCGTAAGCCGTCGTCATAAGAGCTAAAGACATCGCGGGACCAATCTGACCCGGAGATGACATCGACTGCATGACCTGTACCAGACCAATGACGGTCCCAAACAATCCAAATGACGGTGCGACAATGGAGGCTTTTTGCAGCATGGATGTCGCCATCTCACGTTCGAAGAACTCGTCTTGGACCCTGCCGGTGATAAAGGCGTCAATCTCGTCGTAGGTAAGGCCCTGGTGATACATAAAAATCGTGTCCGACAACACATCACCGGTCAATTCATCTGATTTGCGAATCTGCGTCAGGGTGACCCCCTCTACAATTGCCCGGTCAAGCTCGCGCATGGATTTTTGGATCATTCGGTCCGGAGTTCCGGCGAATGAACTGAATACTGTCAAAAATGACTTAACCATGACTATCAGGTCAAACTGGAACACCAGGCTTGCGAGCGTGCCCCCAACGACGATAAGCGCGCCCTTTGCGTCGAGCAGCACCCGCGCCCTGCCTGATCCCGCACAGACCATCACAACCAGCACAAAAATCGCGACCGAGACCAGAAGGCTGATGGGCGCGGTTTTCTTTTTGCTGGTCTGCACATACTTACGCTCTTTGAGTCCCTCAATCATCGGATCCTCCCTCAAACATGATCTCTAATTGTCTTTTGGTTTGCTTGTCATACATAGAGTCCGCAACATTTGACAGTTCGCCCTCAGTAACAGCGACCAAATCAATCAACTGTCCTTTCGCGAACGTGGCGGACACAGACCCGCCCACAATAATTCTGTGATCATTGCCGGTCAGCGTTACTATTTGCTCGCGCCGGTCGGTGAATCGGAGTTTCGCGCGCCGCCCATCGATAGCGACGACATCCGCCAACAACATCGTAAAAGGCTCAGGCTTTGGATCAAACACCCAGACAGATCGCAGAACGCCACCTTCATGGAACGCGAGAGCTCTGGCATTAATTGTGGGAAGCCCGCCTAAGGACTTGAGTGGAACTGAGTATTGATTGTCGCCAGATTTAATCAGCACATTACCTTCAGATGGTCTGACCGCCCGCACCACGCATGACTTGACGCCAACAGGAATTTGATTATCCGCTGACGAGCTTGGCACTGACCTGAGCGCGCCTTCGGCCATGGCAAGACGCTTGCCCATTTTAGCCAGTTCCTCGCGCAAAGACTGATTTTCATGTCTGAGCAACTCCGCAGTCTTGCGCCCACTCTCGTCGCGGATCGCCGACTCCATTGCCTTCTTTGACTTTGACTCCATATCTTGCAGCCGACCGAGCTCAGTCTCATATCTCCCAATCTCATCATAGAAACGCTGAAGAAGTGGTCCTATTTTGTTTTTTCGGGGTAGATGCATAAAGAGAATTGGCATCAGTTTTTTAGCCACCAGCCTTCCGTCACTGGCCGGCTTAGACGATGTTGTGGCGAATACGCCAAGCCTCATGCTGTCAATGATCGCGAGCAGATTCTCCAAATTCAGTGAAAATCCATGGGGCTCCAAAAAGCGCGCTGAGATATCAAGCAGTCCGTCAAAAAGAACGCGTTCCAGCGACACGGCAAGTTCACCGGTCGCGTCATCCGACCAGACTTTACTCAACGATGGATCAATGCTGGCATTTCTGACATCGACATCTTTGGCGTCGACGAAAAGTCCTGCTAATTTTTGTTTTTCCCGCGCGTCAGTCATTTCGTCCTAAACCTTACGATATTAGAGGTTTGCGACCAATCCATCGGTTGAAATGCCCGTTGACTCAACTTCGCCTGGAAGTTTGTTGATTTTTAGCAGTGGGCAGGAATCAGGTAACACCGCGAATAACGCGATTAAAAAGTCATAATTTGACCAAAATCCCAAAGCATTTGTATTCTCCGGGATCTCACGTAAAATCAGGAGGCCGACTTAGGCCCGGTTTTTATCTCGCAATTTTGGAGTTTTGGAAATGCTAGCCAAGAGAAAAATTTTACGTGTGGCAATATTGTTCAGCGTCACAGCCTCCACCTCCCACGCAGAAACTATTTCGGCCGTAGCTGATGAATGGTGTCCCTACAACTGCGCGCCTGGATCAACGCCCCCTGGATACGTGATTGAGATCATGGAGGAGATTTTCAAGGGAGCCGGGCATAAGCTCGATTACCGCACAATACCCTGGAACAGGGCCATGCTGGACACCAAAAACGACAAGGAAACTTCCGTTGTGTGCTCGACTGAATCTCAGGCCAGGGAAGCAACTCTTAAAATCGGCAAGGAATCAATCGGCGTCTCTAGTGACTGCCTTTGGGTCGACAAATCCAGCAAAATAAAATTCAAAGTCGCTAATGACTTAAATCCACTCACTAAAGTCGCCACCGTCCAAGGATACTCATACTCCAACGAACTCGGAAAATGGCTGGATCGTCCCGAAAACAAAACCAAAATCAACGCCATCGCGGGTGATGCTCCCGCAGAGAGGAACGCCAAAAAACTCCTCAATAAATCCGTTGATGGTGTTATCGAGAACTTTGCCGTCATGAGCTATATCCTCAAAAAAACCGGAATGGACAAAAACATCCAAAGTGCTGGCTGTCAGGATGCGACTCCCCTGTACATCGCCTTCAGCCCGAACCACAAAGACTCCGATAAACTTATCGCGATGTTTGATCGGGGAGTCGTAAAACTTCGCAAATCCGGCTCCCTTAAAAGAATCCTGGCGAAATACGGATTTAAAGACTGGAAAAAATAATCAGCTGGCCCCTGCCGGGGATCCCTTTACGATTCGCAAGAGAGACTCAAACAACGGTGGTGGCATTGCTTCCACCGTTACTGCTTCTACGCTTGGAGCGGGGCTAAACCGCAATGCCCTGGCATGAAGCATGTGATGAGTTGTTCCAAGCGTGGCGATCTCATCTGGGATTTTTGTTTTGACCTGATGGCCATACCGCTTGTCGCCAATGATTGGTAGCCCCAGCATATCGAGATGCACGCGAATCTGGTGGCTTCTCCCGGTCTCAGGATGACAGATAATCCATGATACATTGGCCTCCAGAAGCGATGCCCGCTCCTCAAAGGTCGTGCGGCTTTGCTTGCCACCACTATGGACTGGACTAACCATGCCGGTTTTTTTGTCTATTTCTGAGAGATAACACTCCTGCTCAAAACGTTTGGTCTTTGGAACGCCGCGGCACAGCGCCCAGTATGTTTTGCTGAGGCTTCTCTGGCGGAATTGATCAGTGATCCATGTCGCCGTATTGGTGTTAGTCGCGAAAAGCAGCACTCCCGATGTCTCTTTATCCAGGCGGTGAAGCAGAATTATTTTTTCGCTGCCACGGTTTTGTTTTTTGAGCCAATTTCTTACGCAGACTTCCGCGTGCATGATGTCCTGGTCGCGGGTCGCCTGGCTAGGGAGTCCCGGCGGCTTATTGATCGCGATTACATGGTGAGCGTCATACAAGATCTCAGCCTCGGTCAGCTCAAAGGTCTTTTGGCGGGTTTTTTTCAGGCCGTCCAGGCTGAACTCAATACGCACTTTGTCGCCCGTGTGTACCAGCCTCGACGCGATATGCATGCGTTTGTTATTTACGTAACAACCACCGACATCAAGGATCTGCCGCACTTTGCGCCTGGATAAATCCGGAAACATAGCGGCCACAAACAAATCAATTCGCATGGCGGACTGATCTGACTTTACGACAAATTCTTTGCGGGTAAGTGCCATTCTCAAGGCCTATATAGAATCTGGAGAGTTTGATCTTTCGGAACCCACTCCTCAAGGCGGCTACGCAGATAGTCACGAAGCGAGACAAGCGGCGCGTTTAAATCATCACGAGATGAAAGCAAACTCCAAAGAGCGAGACCAATGTGGGCCACGTTGTATCCTGACGCGATTTTCACAAAACAACCGGCGACAGTTTCACCGGCCGATGGCAACGATTGCACCATTAAAAGACCATCAGCGCCTTCCTTAGCCAGAAGCTTCCTGCCACCAGCCTCGCAAATGTCTGAATCCAGCCTTCGGGATCCGCCTACGAGACGGGGATTATCCAGCCACAATTTTTTTAGCTGACGCGCTGGCTCTAACTCATCAAGCGCGAATCTCTCATACATATTCATCAAGGCTCTGACAGGCATCGCCGCTACCGGCAATCCGCAACTGTCGGTCACCCAGGTTAGCTTCTCGCTGGCCTCTTTACCAACTAAAGCCTGGATTCGCCTTTGGATTGGATGATCCTCATGCCAATAGGATTCCACGGGAGCCTCTTCCTTGCTCGCCGCAGCCAGCATGAAAAGATGTTTGCCAGCGCAAGGATGATGCAGCCTCGATGCCGTTTGCCCATTCGCCTTCATCGCGGCCGCGACGTTGGAGTCCAAAGGCAGCGAACGGGGGCAAACCAAATCCGATTCGGACGCTCCAGTAACTTTAATCAACTCGTGAAGTTGCTCAATATGATTAGATTGACCGCTATGGGAGGCGATCCCCATCACCCAAAACGCCTGATCACCAGTTGCGCCACCAGTCGCCAGCGCTTGCCAGGGTTTAAGGAGCGACCTGGTGACGATAATGGTCGACGCGTCGCCGCCGACCAATTGCAAGCCCTGATGCTTCAAGGCCACTATTCCGTGTACAACAACCTCGCTAATGCCCTTACGGGTAAAAGCGAATAATGGCTTTGAATCGACAAGATCAGACATCAGTAGGCCCCAACATGAGGCATTACGGCCTCAGCGAAAAGTCTCATTTGCGATTTAATTGCGTCATGATCAATCTGATTGAACTCAAACCAGAGCATGAGCCTGTCATCAGTATGAAACCCATGTGGGTTGTCAGGATGGAGCTGCTCAAGAATCATGGCTGGATCACCGATTAAGGCACGACTCATCAGGACGTCTTTTGGCGGCAAGACGACAGTGCCCCGCATGGCCTCAATATAGGTGTCAAAACATGTGGATGCCATCTCACGGGCACGACTCGCTGACTTATCAATAAATGTCAGAACCGTTCGCGGCATTCGCGACCGGTTCCACAGCCGTCCGCTCTCCCGATAACGAATAAACATATCCTCGTGAACCCTATTGAGCTCATCAGGGGCTGTGAATGACAAATTAAAGATGTCAAGATCAGCGAACTTCAAGCCATGGTCCCGGGCCAGCGGATCGTGAGATCCCAACACGAAATTCATGCGGCCAGCGTATTCAGACTCACACATGTCAGGAACAAGCTTTAACACATCAAACGGCCAGCGTGGTTTATACGGGATACCGTCCAGAGTCGAGCCAACCTTTGACATCGCGGCCTGAAACTCGGCGTCACCCTTGAACATCGAGCGGTCAATGCGCCATTGCTTAATGTCTTTTGACGCGATTGTCTCTCCGCGGCTGAGTCTCAGAAAAATCTCCAGAGCCTCGATAAATATCAATCGCTGATACTGCGGCCATAGGGTCTTCTCGACATCATCCCGCGGCAAAATCCCAAATGGCGCGTTGATATAAGGAAAGCGTCCGGCGGCCACACCGATATGAAGCTTTCTTGGGTTTGCCTGCATGGAATTCATGAATGCCATAGTGCGAATCCGGTCAGCAGAGGCTAGGGGACCTCCGTTACCACCGACGATGTTGTGAATGGCGGTACCAAACCCGATTTTTTTGGTTTGAGCGAAAATCATCTGTGCCAATTGGCAGGAGTCCGCGTTCAGACCCACCTCGCCGTGATAGTTTGGTATGACGGGCTGAGCGTGAGACTTCTGTGTCTCACTTGAGAAATGAGACTCTGCCACCCACATGGTTGAGAACCCAAGGTCTTCGCCGAGTCTTGTCTGCTCAAAAAAAGCGCGAAAAATTTCGCGGTCAGCCGGAATAGGCTTGAGCAAATCGATGCGCCCGATACTATGAAATAAATCAAATTGCATAAGGGCTGAACTTACCCGTCCAGCCCCCGACTGTCAAGAAAGGCTCATTCATGCGCTGGTCAATTTTCATCTGTGGTAGCGGGCTGTTATGCCTTGCCGCATGGATTGACAACATGCGAGGTCCACTACTCCCGGCGATTACCGCACTCCTGTCACTCGACAACGCGGCAGCCAGCCTCATCATGTCACTCGGCAACCTCGTAGCCATGACCACAACGTGGCTCTTAATGCCACTTTTAAATCGCTGGTCACTCAAACAAGTGGGTCTCGGCGTATTAATGTACACCGTTGCTGTTTGCTCAGCGGCCGTTTATGTGGATAACAGCACGAGAATGTTTCTTTGGGGTGCCTTGCTTGGTGGATCAATCTCGACGCTTGGTTCACTCAGTAACCTTTATGTCCAGTCGGGCATATTACCGGCAATACGCGGCCAGATGATGTCTGCCTTGCACTCACTTTATGGACTCACATCTTTTTTCGCGCCGTGGGTGGCAGGCATTGTCCTGACAGAGCCTCGAAATTGGCCTGTGTTATTTACGAGCGTTGCCCCAGCTGCCGCGCTGCTCGCTTTATTTATTTATTTTCGCGGTCCAAAGTCAGGTGACAAGAAAACTCGCAAATCACAGGCTCAACCCTTAACCCTTTCTCCCATTCACATACTAACCATTTCTGTGCTGATCAGTTATGTGGTGGGCGAGGTGTTAACGTCCACCTGGATGACATCCTTCTTGGTACATGAGCACGGCCTTAGCATCAAAGAGGCATCCTTTTATACCTCGATGTTTTTTGCGGCAATGCTGGTAACCAGAATGGGCTGTGGAGTCATCGCCAGACCCCGGTGGCATAGATTCCTCATCTGGACCAGCCTTGCGGTGGCTTTGGTTTGCTTTGTGGCTGGGCGGCTGACTGGATGGATATGGCTACTACCTTTGGCCGGATTATTTGGTCCATTCTTCCCGCTTTACGTCACGTGGGTGAGTCTTCGATTTCCTGAGCGTGACCGAAGCATGGTCATTTGGATGCTTTCGGGAATGCAGGCCGCCCTGAGTGTCATGAATTATCTAACCGGTAGATTGGCTGACGCGGCCGGTTTCAGCGTAGCGTTTTGGCTACCGGCAGGCATGATGGCTTTAACGATGATATTGCTGAAAATCCTTGAGATTCAAGATCAACACCTGACTAACTCAAATACCTGAGCCGACTTGCGAATGTTATTCCGCCTTCGACTGAGCATAGAGTCTCTGACCCGCCACATAAGTCTCCTCAATGATTCGGTCATCACCATAAGCCATACAGGCAAAAAGGCGCTCCGCGGGAGTCTCCGTAACAGCGATTCGCTCTGAGAGAAGTCTATTGCGGGATGGATTCACGACGATAAAATCCGCGTCTTTCCCAACCTCAAGACTGCCGCAAGTCCCGTCAAGTCCAAGGGACTCAGCACCTGCCAGAGTCGCGCGATATAAAAGCTCGTCAGCGGTGAGACGATGTCCCTGGAGTGCCTGAACCTTGTAGCACTCAAGCATAGTCTGCCATGGTGACAGTCCGGTGCCCGCACCAATATCAGAGGCCAGGCAAATCCTGGCGCCAAGATCGGCGGTTCGCTTCAAGTTAAATAACCCGCTGCCAAGAAATGAGTTTGATGTAGGACAATGTACAACCGATGTCTTCGTCGCGGCCATGCGGCGAATCTCGGGATCAGTCAAATAAATGCCGTGACCGAGAAGGGTTTTTGCCCCGAGAAGCCCATGATCCTCGTAAACAGCGAGGTAGTCTTTTGATCCATTCCAGACTTTTTTTACTTCCGCGACCTCGTCAGTCGTCTCACTGATATGACTCTGGACGTAACAGGATAAATTTCTCTCGCGGAGGTCTCCGAGAGCACGCATCATCTCCCGGGAACAACTAAGGGCAAACCTTGGCGTGATCGCGTAAAAAAGCCTGCCTGCCTTGCCATGCCAGCGCTTTATCAGAGCCTCTTGATCCTCAATATCGGAGCGTACGGGTTGCAGCACTTCACCGGGAGCTCCGACATCCATTGAGGTTTTTCCGGAAATTAGCCTTAATCCCGCCGCGTCAAACTCGCTGAATAACGCCTCTGCCGCTACAGCATGAACACTTGAGAAAACAGCGGCCGTTGTAACACCATGCCGTTTTAGTTCCCTGACCAGGCGTTTGGCACCAGACTGGGCAACTTTTTGATCCTTAAACTTCGCTTCAGCGGGGAATACGTACTTATTGAGCCACTCAAGAAGCGGCAACCCGCCAGAACCGATGACGTCAATCTGCGGGCAGTGCAGATGAGCATCAACAAAACCAGGCATGATTATTCCATCGCCGTGATCAACAGTTCGCTCAGCATGGACTTGTGATTTGAATTCGTTCGCGCGACCCAGGGCAATAATTTTACCCAAATCGTCCACTGCCATGGCCGCGTCTTTAAGCGCCACAAATTGAATCGCGTCACCGGAGCGGCGCGAGAACCAAATCTCTTTGGCTAGATGAATTGTGACAGGTGAGCGTCCAGGAGTCATAGCAAAAACCAGCAAAAAAAAAGGGCAATAGATATGAGTCTACTGCCAGAGACTAAACATTTTCGCTATTATTTACAACCCAATGAGCCCCCGATGGGAAGTATTTTCACGACAGTCCCGAAAATCCCATTACAAAGCGGATTGGATTGAGTGTTATTTGAGGGCGTTACGTTTGAGGGTATATCATTTGATGGCGTTACATTTGATGGAGTTACATTTGAAGGCGTCACGTCGGATGACCCTCCGGAAATAGTATATTTCATCTGAAATTTCTTATCATATTGATCAAATGACTTTTCGGGACTTGAACAGTCTTTGGGCACTTTCTCCATTGCGGCGCAGCGTCCCAGGTCACGGGCCAAAATGACCACGGAATTTTGAGACACGGACTCCGTTGGATTACCACTGATATCCAAACCTCCGCCACCACTAGCCGAGCTTTTTACAATCATCCATTGAGCCTTCTGCACAACAGCGATCTTAATGCGGGAACTTGGGGCAGAAGACTTAACTTTCACAGACCACGCGAAGTCCTTGCCAATAGCGCCAGACTGAGACGCGGAATCTAGCGATTTACCGGCACCATCAACCAGCGCATACGCAACCTCGGGGCACGCGCCTGGCTTACAGTTCGGATCCGCAGAGTCCGTGAGTAGACTATTTTGGAGGTCAACTTTCTGATTCGGCTGGCCGCAGGCTAACGTCAGCGCGACTGGCGCGACGATCATGCCGAAAACAGACTTATATTTTGTAAATAAGAACGACACGGCGGCTCCCCTTCATCAGTACTTATCGGAAGGAGAATTAAAAAACCTGAAAAAACAATATAAGTATCTATAATATAAAGACTTTATAGGTGTTATTAGGAGATAATCACACTCCCAACCACACTCCCAACCACACTCCCAACCATAGAATCCAACCTTCAGTTTCCGGATACCCGAATTTCGAAGCGCCCAGGAAATAGGATATCATTATGAATCAAAAGCGAGGTGTTCGATGCTGTATCGTCGTAGGCTGAGTTTATTTCTCATTATTTCCCTGTCACTCATTGGCTGCAAGTCTCGCGACGAGCGCGGGGCCGCCCTCCAGGCTGCCCTCCAAAAATCCATCGTGAAACCCGCAAAAATCGGTTCCATGACGGTCATTGGCGAAACGGACCTTACCGACAATCGCAATGTCGCCGCGGGAATTCCTGAAGACAACGACGGGGGCCGCTCAACCGCCAATGACGTCATAGTTTCCCGCAAGCAATATGTCGTCGCGTTTGACGGTAAAGCGAAAGTTCCGGTCTGGACCGCCTGGCAACTAGTAGAACATGACGTCGGAAGTATTGAGCACTCCGAGCAGTTTGAGGGAGACGAGATTCTTAATACGTTTATAGAAGCCAATAACAAAGAATCCGGACTTGTTCCTGCTGATTACGATGACACCTGTTTTGACCGCGGACACCAAACCCCGTCTGGCGACCGCTCCAATGATGACAGCGATAACAAAGCCACGTACCTCATGAGCAACATGGCGCCGCAGACAATGTTTCTCAACCGGGTTATCTGGAGGGACTTCGAGCAGTTCAATCGCGACATGGTCAAAAACGAGCACAAAAAATTGCAGATTTTCTCCGGCACGATCTTGAAACGCGGCCGTGAGAAGATCGGAAGAAATAAGGACATCGATGTTCCCGCATCGTTTTTCA
>CANILH010000038.1 GCA_947468665.1 Oligoflexales bacterium
GATTGATCTCCATCTGTCCCTGCCTCATCACAAAACTCGGCCCCAATCCCACCAAAATATCCATAGCGAATCCTCCTGAAAACGGCCATCGCGGCACGCGATGGTCCCGTCAGGAAAACATACGGATAAAGTATGATGACCGCCAACGACCTGTGCGTTTTAAGCGGCTGATTTACGCAGTGATTTTGGTGTCTTAAAAAATATCTCAAACCGCGCGTCTGTCACCGACATATTTCATCGCTGAATTTAACTCCGACGTCGACGGTAGCGCCCAAGAATAGAACATTACATGCGACCGTCATCCTGACCGAAGGGAAGGACCTCCGCGCCACGCGCTAACCCCTTAGAAACGGTAGTGACTGGGCTTTTGGAAGGTTTCGTCCCATCTCCCAACGCGACTCTGGCGGGAGGTTAAACATATCCATGAATGTATTCGCGATATTTGAGAACGACAAAAACTTCGCTGGGTCATACTCGTTTACGCCACCAACCAGCGGCAAACCCGTAGCGAAATCAATGGGCTTGCCCATCATTTTCACAAGTCCACTATCCAAACTACTATGATAGGGAGCGACGCCGGAAAATTCATTATTGGTCAGCACGTCAAGATCAGTGGCACCAAACACGCAGCCTTTTTTGACTCCTTTGCCGCCAACCAGCACACTGTTGCCGAGCGGGTTGTGATCAGTACCTGTGTTATCGATAGGCTTCTCGCTCTGACGCATGGTGCGGGTGAATTCCGAGCTCACCACGACAGTCGTGACATCAAGAAATGACTTACCTGGACTAAACTCCGTTGATTTCAACGTTTTGAAAACATCAGCGATCATTTGGGTGATTTTAGGATAGTTCTCTGGAATTTTCTTCGCGTCTGTCTCGGCATGAGAATCAACGTTAAAATCAAAAAGCGGCGCGTAAAAAAGTTGAGTAGTCAGTCCACGTTTAAGGAATTCAATCATGGTCTTCGTATCATTTTCGGCACTTGGCCCACCAACAGCAGGTTGGACCTGCTTCATCAGTTTAATGAGTCCCTTTGAGCCTTCCAGGCCGGCCGACATTTTAGCGGCACCGCTGGAGAAAAGCCCCGCACCTCCTCCCTGGTTGCTTGCCGCCATTAATCCTCGTCCGATGATGGCGTCCTCTGATGCTCCATTTGTGTTGCGATTTCCCAAAGCCTTGACCAATGAACTTATCCCATAGGTACTAGACACAAGCCCAAGAGACGCGTTTGTCAGCGCCCCACTGTAAAAAAAATTGCCGAACAAAAGATAATCCAAGGGCGTTTTGCCACCCGCCAATTCTGGCAAAAACCATTTCCCGCCAAACGGATTTCCCGACACCATTGTCAACGCGTTCTGATCATGCCCGTCAAAGGCCGTGTTCATCACCACGCCATTAATCACAGAAAAATCATCCTTATAGGGTTTAAGAATGTCCGTTGTAGATCTCACAAGGGTTTTATGCCCGTTAGCGCCAACCCACTCAGTTGGCTCAACACCGAAATAATTATGAATCTTACCCGCCTGGGTAAATCCCAAAGGCCTCGCGTCAAAAAGTGACGTTGAGTCCATTCCCTGGGATATATAAATGTGCATGAAATAATGCGGCTCGCCCGCTGGTTCACCATCGGCAAACGCGACCCGCGGCAAGTTAAGAGCGGCAATCATGCCACCGGCTGTTTTAAATACCTGACGCCGGTTTAACAGGGACATCGTCTCAAAAAAGCTCATTTCAGGCTCCTTTTAGCGTAATTTTCAACTCAACTTTCAAGCAAGAACCAGGGGTTCATAAATATGGTCCTCATGACTGCCGCGACTCCGTCCTTGGCCGGCAACTGACGAATGGGCGACGCGGGATCCAGAATCGCGGCCTTCCAATCCGATTCCGCTGACTCCGGGGCGTCAAACGACATCACCCAACTCCACAATTCATGAAGCTGCGCGTCCGTAACTCCGTTTGGCCACGCTGTACATGCACTTTTGATTGCTTGCACACCCCTGACGTTCAATCCGTAAGAGCTCGGTGCGTCAACACAATAACCGGACATCATCCCCGCGAACCCAGTAAGGGCCGTGTCCCAAAGTGTCATGCTGACGACGTTAGGATCACCATTGACATAGGACTGTTTGCCACTCGCGTCAGTAAAGCTACCCATCAGAAGAGCAAGATCATAGGATCCGAGAAATCTTCCACTCAAATCAAAACCTCGACTTTGTTCACCCGGTTCAATCATCCGAGATTTAATCAACGCGTTAATACGCTGGTAACCGCGAAACTGGCCCACAGGTACACCAACGCTTTTTGTTGTTGAACCCTTGTTTTTGCGGCTTGTCTGACAGCTAGACGCTCCTGCCGCGACAAACGACGCGATGAGCAGAGCTTTAAAAAATTTCTGTTTTCGTCTCACGTGGCCAACTCCCTTCCAATTCCATTAGTGCCCGCTGTGGGACTCATCGTTCACCCATTTGTATAACGTAGCTCGTTCCACGTCCGGCATGGACTTGTTCAACGGCATGAGTTTCGCTTGGTCTGGTGTCGACAGCCGCTCCATAATTCTCGCTAGCGATAAACTCTTCGCGAGACGCTGTCCATCAGCGCCATTATGCTCAAAGCTAAAGACCCCGTCCGGACCCTGGGTCCAGTTTTTAAGATTTAAGTGACCCGACCCATTCACACTGGCGTGACAGCCAGCGCAGTTGCGGGTGATGATGTCAGCGACCTTGCAGGGTAAGGTTGGCGCTTGCCCACCGCTTGGAAAGTCATAGCATTGATCAGCGCTTGGATTATCCATGGCAAACGTTTTGCTGAGCACCAGATCCTTAACGATTGCCTTGAACGCGGCGGACGTGGCCGGCCCCTGAGCGTTATCATACTTACTGGCAAGCTGCCTCAACCACGCACCGTCAAACACCAGATTATTCCCGACATAGTACTCAGCCATCCTTCGGGTCAAACATTGTTTAACCTCCGGGGCCTCGCGGATGATTTTGAAAAGATCATCATAGGATTCGCCCCAGGTGTTTTTTGGACTAGTCATGTCTGGCGACCTGACATACCCAACCCGCCATGGCCTAGTTGCCGCTAACTCTGGAATAGTCTCTTTCCACGAGTTCATGTATTTCGCGAGCGCGTCGCCATTAATATTTTTTTGATCATCAAAAATAAAATACGGGTAAGGGCTGAAATCAATGCCCGCGACACCACGCGTACGGAAGAATCCTGCCATTGGGTCTAGCTTATAATGGCATGCCTGACACGCTGGATCCGACGCGTGTGCGCCTTGACCCGCGTGCGCCGCTGGTAGCGCCACGTTAAGTGGCGTCAAGTCATCACAGAAAAACGTATTCAGCGCGTAGGCCGCCCGTCTGCGGTTGGCGTTGGTACTGCTATTCACTTTGGCATTGTAAAACTTAAAGGAAAAAGCCTCTTGTTCGGGAGATACCGGTACATGAAACAGATCGACATTCTGAATCTCCATGACATTTTTAGCGGGACGCACCGCGGCAATCCATTCCTCACGATGCTGCTGAAGTTCAAGTAACCAATTATATTTGATTTCATATTTTGCTTTAGCGGCCGCGAAATTAAGCGACCCACCGGAAAATATACAACCCAATATAGACTCACTCTCGCCAAAATCAAACGACGAAAAACTCAATCCGGATTGCCCCAACTCGTCGCTAAACTTGTCTTTCGCCTCTTGAAATGGCGCGCATGCCGCGACTGATGTTGCTGAGGCCAGGATATCAATTGCCTGTTTTAAATTTTCAGCGGCTCTTTTGAATCGCTCTCCACGGGCATCAGCATCACTGATCCCGTCGGCCAAACCAGTTTTGTTCGGTGTAAAATCACTCTTGCCCAGGTACCGCGGCTGCCAGCGATCAAATAACGTGAAAAAGTCACCGCCTGAAGCGACTGCTTGAGCGGCATGAATAGCCTGGGGAAACCCGCCAATCGAAAAATCATCAGTTCCATAGCCCTCGTCATTGCCAGCGCGAATGGTCGGCTGCTGAAAGCCGAGGAAATAAAGCCCGAAATCCAACACGGAGTCCCCAAAGAGCGGATCCGCCATCAACGCGTCCACCGCTTCAGGACGGGACATATTCAGCAGATCCTGATAATTCGGAACATCCTGGAGATCCCGCCGATAGTGCAGAGTCCGGACAACCTTAGCGAGCCAGCGGGCCTTATCGTGGCCAGCGTCCATATCCCTGACCCGGCTCTGGGGACGACGCTGCATACACGCCGCACCCGCCAATAATAGTCCGACCACAATTCCTGACGCTACAACACGAGACCTCATAGGGATGACTCCTTGGCGCGACGCTGAACTCTGTAACATTGAGGAATCTATTATAGCATGCAAAAAAAAAATGCAGATGCCGCTGGAAAATATTTTCTGTGGGCAAAGTTGCCTTGTTCTCACAAGGCATGCCCATTATCCTGAACGAAGTGACGGACCTCAGCTGGCCACTCACGCCGCGCGTTTACCCATCCGCCGCTCGTAGACTTTCATAAACTCGCGGTAATTCGCCTCAGACTTGCTAGTGTCGCATTTGCCGAGAATGTCTTGGTTGATTCGGAATTCCATCACTTCCTTTTTAAACTCAAACGGAGCACGTGTGTCCCACCCCTCAAAAATGTGCGGAGACGCCTGAAAGACCTCCCGCGCCTGCGCATATTGTGTAGACACATAGGATTCGTCGAGAAAGCTGTTTGTCCAGCGAACTATCTTTGGCCTGCTTTCCCAGTACTCCGTCCACGTCAAATCCCCCACCTCAAACGCAAGGCGAGACGGACAGTCCAATTCCGCAGGTGTAAGAAAAAAGTCCAAATAGCCCTCACAGGGGCTTAATCCTCCCGTCAAGGATATGTAACGCCGTCCATCAATATCATTTATGACATCCTCAATCGCCCAATCCATCACATCAAATGGACATGAGTTGAACCGGCGCGTAGAAATAACATGCCTCCATACCAGCATTGGATCCGAAGCTCGATTATTTACCATAATACGCCCTCCTATTTTGCCCCCCTTCGGACGCCGCGGCAAAAACATTAGCATGGTTAAACGCCTGATATATTTAAAGAACGCGACCCTTCCAAAACTGGATCACAAATTCCTGAAAATTCTTCACAAGGAGAATACGCATTTCATCTTTCAGCAATACAGGAAATGACAAGGTGGATGTGACCGTCGAGCCAGTTAGTTTTATTACCTGCTCCACGCCGACGAACTTCGCATCATTCACTTCTGCCTGACTTACCCCACAAACCCGCAAATGCGCCACCACCACCTTCGCTACCTCTAGGAGGCTTCGATGGGCCGGCTTCTCCATAAACATCACCTCATCTTGATCATCTTCCGCAAGCACCTTGCAGCCGTGATTGATTTCCGTCAGTCCCCGCCTCATCACAAAATTCGGACCCAAGCCCACTGAAATATCCATCATCAGCCCTCCTGAGAAAGATCATCGCGCCACGCGATGATCCAGTCAGAAAACCATACGTATAAAGTATGATGACCGCCAACGACCTGTGTGTTTTATGTGGCTGATTTACGCTGTGATTTTGGTGTCTTAAAAAATATCTCAAACCGCTCGTCTGTCACCGACGCAATTCATCGGCGAATTTCACTCCGACGTCGACGGTAGCGCCTAAGAATGCAACCGTCATCCTGACCGAAGGGAAGGACCTCGACCGTCATCCTGACCGAAGGGAAGGACCTCCGCGCCGCACGCTTACCACCCAAAAATCTCAGTGATTCACAAGAAAACTCCAAGGAACAGCAAACATGTTTTCTTCGACTTGGTGTTTCCCTGAGTTGGTAGCGCAGTGAATGTATAGCTTCGGTTTTGGGCCAATTTTTTTGCGAAGCGCTCTCATGGTCATCAATTCAGATCGACCTGGTGTCGATTGATCCGAAAACAAGTGAAATCCCGCCTCATCGACAAAATCAACAAACGACTGGCGAGTGGTGAGGTAATACCGCATTGGCCGCGGATTAGCGACACCGCTAAACCGTTGTTTATTTATACATTCATTCATAAACCAAATTTGCCAAAGTCGCCTTATCGGGGAACCCAAAAAACTGGCGAGTCCGCAGTCGAATGGCAATAAAATGGATTTACCAACGCCATGTTTATCTGGAGTAAGCTCTCTCAAAACAAACAAGTCTTTTAGAGCCTCAATATGTGAAGTAATTCTACGTGCATCGACCCTTATTTCCTTTGCAAGGTTGGCAACGGAAGGGACGTCTAGCAGGGCCACATGTTCCATAATCATTCTGGCAAGCGCACTGGATAGGCGACCTTTCCCCAGCTGATACAGATCCCGCTCACAGACAGTATCCAGCCATTGACTCCAATAGGAATCGATGGTGGGCGGGTCTCTAAGAAAACACACACCGGGCATCCCACCTTTCTCCAGATATTTCCGGACAACCGCTAAATCCATTTTAGTGGAGGTTGTTTCAGCGAGCGTCATTGTATCTAACCTCAAAACAGCGGCCCGACCCGTGAGGGATTCACGTATCCCGACCTTGCCGGACAATCGAACGCTGCCCGAAAGTATAAACTTTCCGGGTCGTCTTGCTCTGTCCACGCTTGCTTTAATTTCATCAAAAATCGCCGGCGACTTGTGAGCTTCATCAATCACAAGCGGCCATGCCGTGACCTGTTCTAAATACATCTCTGGATTGGACTCAGCTCTTAATCGGTCAGCGGCGACATCAAGGGTTTTATAAGTTCCCTGGTCTGGCCCAAGAAGCAACTCTCGTAGAAGTGTGCTCTTACCCACCTGCCTTGGTCCCAAGCGACAAATCAGGACAGTCAAACGCCCAAGCCAGCGATCATCAGCCCCGCGAGATCCCGCGCGTGAATGGGTTTATATTTCGCGAGCGTGCCACCCAACAATGGGGCTATGACTTTGGCGATAACAATTCCAATGCGTTCACCAGGCCTGTTCTCAGTCCGGTCACCTAGCAAAATCGACGGATGGTAAATATCAAGCCGCGGAATGCCGAGGGCTTTCAGATCGCGCTCCATCTCGCCTTTGACCCGTGAATAAAAAATCTTTGAGTTTGCGTCACTGCCGATGGCGCTGACAACCGCCACGCGCTTCACACCGCCATTCCGCGCCCTGGTCGCGAGATCAACAACCAGATCATGATCCACCGCCCGAAACGCCTCGCGGCTGCCGGCTGTATTGATGGTGGTCCCGAGGGCGCAATAAAACTCATCGCAGCTGAGCATCTCCTGGCCTTTCGGCAAGGGATTCATGGTCAGTTTACCGTTTGAGACCGCGGCGAGCTTCTCGTCTTGTTTCCGCGTCAGCGCGATTACCGATTTATAAGCGGGGTTCGCGCACAACTGCCGTACCAGTTCGCGTCCCACCAGTCCCGTAGCCCCAGCGACGACCGCGATTTTACCTTCTGCCTGCGTCATCAATTAACCTTTAAAGAAATGACCCTAACCACTCACGCTCAATGAGCGTCCACGACCTTGACCACCTTCTTCTTGAAGTTCAGGTAATAAAGCGGAATGTACGTCAATCCAAACACGAACATAATGACCCAGACTAGCTGAAGGAAACTCATCATGAATGCCTGGTTCTGCATTCTCATGGCGATCATCCGGACGGCGAAATCTTCCCCGGTCGCGCCTCCAAGATCTCTGCCAAATTTCGTGACAGTCGCTCCGGCCGCCTGCATGTATGCCTGCAAAGTATTAGGCTCCAATAACGACACATGGGATGCCAGATCGAGATAATTTTGTTTTGTATTGACCGAAAGCAGCGTCGCTATCAGCGCTATCCCAACACTTCCACCGATCTGACGGCAAAGATTCAGCATTCCGGCCACCTGACCAACAGTCGCCCCGCTAAACTGACTTAGAATTCCGGAATTAATCGGGACAAACATAAACGCCATAGCAAACCCGCGGAAGTACAGCATATTGAGAATCTGTCCTCTCGACGTCTGCGGATTGAAATCCAGCAGCATCATGAGGCAAATCTCAATTGCTGTCAGCCCGATTAATATCAAGAGTTTCGGGTTAACACCACGCTGCATTGTCTTGCCAATAAACGGCATCATCATCATCGTCAATATGCTTCCGGGGATAAAAAGAGATCCTGTCTGGGTCGCTGTGTAGTGATACATGCGCCCAACGAATACTGGCAAGATAAACACCAGAGCATAGAGAAAAAAACCAAGGCCGGTCATCAAAAGAACTCCGCAGGCCACGATCGGATCTAAAAACAGCCTGATATTCAATACCGGATTTTTGACTTTGGCCTCCCACCAGACAAATGCTGGCAAACAAATCACCGCTATAAGCGTGCCGAGACAAATTCCCGTGGACGAGAACCAGTCATCTGCCTCACCTCGCTCAAGAACAAATTGCAAGCATCCAATCCCGGCGATCAGCAGCCCGAGGCCCACACCATCAAATCCTTGCTTCGACGGGTCGTAGTTTTTAAGCTCTTCCGGGGTCTTTTCGCGGTCATAAATTACCGCAAGTCCCAGTAACAGCGTCAGCATGCCGAGCGGCAGGTTGACGTTAAAGATAGACCGCCAACCATAGTTATCCGTCAAATAGCCACCAAGCACTGGCCCAAGTGTTGGACCAATCATCACACTCATCCCGAAAATTGCACCAGCCATCCCCGCCTTTTCCCTCGGGAACTGTTCATAGATCAGGGCTTGCGACGTAGGAAGGAGTGCTCCACCCATAAATCCCTGAACGATCCTGAAAATCGTCAGCGACACAAGATTGGGCGCCAATCCGCAGGCGACAGAGGCCAACGTAAATGCCGTTATACATCCAAGATAGTATTTCCTGCGGCCTATGCGCTCACTCATCCACGCGGAAAGGGGCAATACAATCGCGTTGGCGATGGCATATCCGGTGATCACCATACTTATATCTTCAAGCGTCGCGCCAAGGCTCCCCATCATTGTGGGCAACGCGACGTTCACAATTGAGGTGTCGATAATCTCAAGAAGTGACGCGGCAACCGCGACGACGATTATTAATATGGAATTTCGCGGCATACCGATAAGCCCTTAGAGTCACGGGATGATCATCTCGGAAACCGCGATCACAAATTCCGGCGGTGCAGCCGGACATCGACACTAAGCCCGACTCTTAGCGCGTGAATAGTGTCTGACGCGAGATCATCAATTGCGATCTTGACAGGCACACGCTGTATGACTTTAGTGAAATTCCCGGTGGCGTTGTCAGGCGGGATCAGCGTAAAAGTCGCTCCGGTGGAGGGGCCAACTTGTTTCACAACGCCCGAGAATTTCTGACCCGATATTGCATCAACACCAAGGTCAACTTTAGTGCCCACGCTTATGCTACTGATTTCGGTTTCCTTGAGGTTTGCCATCACCCAACGCTCGTTGGCGTCCACAAATCCAAATAGCGGCGTGGCCGTTGATACGAGCTGTCCGATTTCCACGGATTTTTTGGCGATATAGCCGTCAAAAGGCGCCTTGATTTCAGTATTTTCAAGATTAAGCTGCGCCTGGGCGACCTGGGACTTATTCGCTAGAATTTTACCTTTCAGATCATTTAAGGCTGCTGTCGCCGATTCAAACTGAGCCTGGGTGGCTGCACCCTTGCCATAAAGAGACGACAGGCGCCCGTGAGTTTTGATTGCGTCCTGCAGCCGGGCATCCGTTGACTCAAGGTCCGCTTTCGCGCGGTCAAGGCTATTCACGTAGTCACGGTCATCAATTTTGGCCAACAGTTCACCAGCTTTAACTCTTTCTCCCATGTCGGCTTTTACCTGGGTAATATATCCCGTCACCCTACTCGATACCATCAATGTGCGCGCCTCAACCTGGGCATTATCGCAGTGAACGTACATGTAGTTATCGTAGCCGAAATAGCCACCAACAGCAGCCACGATAAGTCCGAACGCTGGTAAGAGCTTCTTTTTGTCAGCCATGTTTTTCCTCGATTATGATTAATTACCCGGACTCACCAAAACTTATAGAGAGACCGGCCCGTAGCCAACTCCAGATTCACCATGGCCTCGATTGCGCCCATCTGCGCGTTGATCGCGTCAGCTTTCGCGCGAAACAGCTCTAACTCCGCGTCAAGAAGATCACTGCTGGTGCGGGAGCCTTCTTTTTGGCCCACTTTGGCAAGCCGGACGCTTTCGTCGGACTTGCTGATATCACCCTTACGTGCTGTGGTCAGATTCGCGAAGTACGCTAATTTGCGACGCCAAAATTCCACGTCCGTCTGTGCCTTACGCCGTTTGGCGCTCAACGCAAATTCCATCTCTGCCTTCTCGCTCGCTACTGAGCGGGCGCGGGCCGTTGAGGCGAATCCGTCAAACAAAACCCAATTTAGGGCGAGCCCCGTTGAGTACGCATTACGAAATGCCGAGCGGTCTGTGGGACTGTCATTTTTGTTGTTATAGTATTGATACTGTCCAAATAGGGAAACCTTCGGCATGTAATGCCGTCTGGCCGCTGAGGCAGACCTATCAGCGCTGTCAACTTTAAGCTGCATAGCCTGAAGATCTTTTCTCGACATGATTTTTACATCGGCCACCTGCTTTGATTGGCCTGACGTCAGAGTAGGAAGCTCTCCCGTGGGTAAGCGGTCAAAAATCCCGGAGTCTCCCGTTTCCGCTCCCATCAGTTCTCCAAGTTTAACTCGAGCCATCTGCGCGTTGTCTTCCGCACTCATCACTTCAGTCCGCGCCTCGCTTGCCTGCACCTCAACCCGCAATACGTCATAATTTGTGGACATTCCGGCGTTTTTAAACAACCGCACATCCTTCAGATGATCCTCCATGGTAGTCTGATTTTGGTTCGCGACGGCGAGAAGCTGGCTGGCTGCCACGGCGCGGTAAAACTGTAATACGACATCGTGCTCAATCTGGAATTTCTGCCACTCAACATTTGACTCAGCACCTGATTCCAAACTCTCCGCCGCCGCGTTTCGCTCAGATGTAGCAAAACCATCAAAAATCATCATCTGAGCGGTCGCCGTCCACGTGGTAGTCGGAACCGTTTGCGGAATCGTTATCGCATTGCTCGCGCCTGGAAGTGCCAGATCTGAAACAAGATATTTTTTATTGGTCAGATAAGTCGAGTTAACCGCGACAGTAGGAAGATAGCCAGCGAACGCTTCCGTTTTCCTCCAATGGTTGGTCTCCGCCTGAGCTGATGCCGCTTTGACCGAGGGAGAGTTCGCGAGTGCTTCCGCCACCGCTCCGGCGAGATCAATCGGTTGGGCACCGTAGGAATACCCAGAAGCGAGGCTTATGAATATGAAAGCGACGGGGAATAAAACTCGAAAATTTTGACGAGGCATTGTGGTGATCCCGCGATGTCATGATCTCAGTGACGTAACTCTTGAAATTCCATTCGGAGGAATAGACCAATTGTATCACGATCGCGTCGATAGCTCTCCTAACCACCTAAAATCAGAGCGGTATTTGCCATTTTGCCGACTAATTTTTGCCTACCGGCAGATCCGCCTCGGAGATTTCTTTCAGGATTCGCATCAACTCCGCGGCGGGACGATCTTTATTGTAGCTGCCATCAGGCATTGGATCTGGATATTTCGGAAACAGCACCGGACCCGTGATCTGCGCCACTATATCCTGTCCGTTAAACACCCCCACCCGGTCACCGGCTCTGGCGATTTTGAAATTATGCCAGCCCTTGTCCAATACCGGTTCGCCCGTTTGTGGATAAGGAATGATCTCGCCCCATGTATAAATCGGGGCCTTTGTGACATTGAGACTCTCCACGGATTTACCGCCGCGGTGAGCCCCTGTGACATCAACGGCTCTGATGACAGTTTTCAGTCCAAGCGCGATCTGATCCGGCGCGAATCCATTTTGACCAAGCTCCATGGTAACGCCGATACCGCCTGCGTTATTGACCCACTCATCAGAGCATTGGCCTTCTTGGGAAAACCCCTTACCCCAATGTGTAATCAGGGACACGTCAGGTGCCACCAACCGGGCAAACTCAAACCCGGACTTCGTATACGGAAAAATCCAAAACGGTCGGTCAATGGCCAGCTTCACCTGATGAATATCAAGCAACCGGTCGGAGCGGACGAACAACCGCTCCAGCTCGTCAGCCCGCCGGTCCTCCTGGGTCGCCGTCTCAGCGCGACCAAATGAGCGGTTCAAATCCCGCTCCACAAACCGCGCGCCTTTTTCAGCGGCAGGAATATTGCCTAATACAATTCCAAGGGGCCAATCGATAGACTGCTTGCCCCTTGTTACAAGTTCCAGAAACTCGACCAAAACAGCGAGACCCGCCACCTCAACACCGTGGATAAGAGCACTGACGGTCAAAGAAACGTCCCGCACGCCTGCCACAGTCCCTCGGTAGTCCCTTGGCTTCAGGATATGAACCCTCGGAGCCAATGTCTCTATCTCCAGAGACTTTTTGAGGCCCCCGATAAGCTCATCAAATCGCTTCAGAGCCTCAGAAACCTCAGATAAATTATTTGGTTTTGCGGACAAGACCCCTCCGATCACGGACAGCCGGTCGAATTTATGTTTATAATTTGGCATACTATAGTAAATGACAGGTTAATCAACCGCCCAGGGAGATCAAGTCACATGCGTTTTTTGAAAATCATGGTCGCATTGATCGCGGCGGCTTTTTTGACCGGCTGCGACCTCGAGGGTAAAAAAGACTGCGACTGGACCCTTGAGCCAGAGACAAGTCTAATCGGCACAGCAACCGAACCCGGCATGATCCCCGTCTGCGCCCGCAACCGCGTCAAGAACAAACAAGACTGCCGGTTTCAGACGACCATGGACTTCGCCAAATCCGCCTGGAACCGCAAGTTCAAATTTGTAGACATCAAAGCAGACATGAGAAAACTACCGCGAATCATAACCGATATTAAGTTTTGCTCCGAAAAATAAACGGCATAATCACTTTGACTTGAGGATTTGACACACATGCGATGCGCCACACTAAAAATTTCTTTCTTCACAACTATTCTTGCTGTTACGCTTTCATGCGCCACAGCCCAGGGTGCCTCAACCGTGGCGAGTCAACCCGCCACTCCCGCGATTCAGGATCCTCCAAAAATTCAACCCGCATTCCAAAGCCTATTCGCTCGTCAGGTAGCTGCCGCCGGACCCAAGGCTGAAGGCTGGGCTCTATTCTCAGACAGCTCCATGGGACACAACGGACAACGCTGGATTATCCGCTCCCACGCGCCTAAGAACGAAGTCATCACCTACTGCCTCATAAAGCATGGCGAAACAGCCTGCAAGTCATCAAACCTGACAGCAAAAGAATTCGAGACAAAAGAGCCAACCCTTAAGGCTGCCGACAAACTTGATCACATAATTCCCGTGAGTTTTGACGGTGTGGAATTTGAGTATCTCCACGGCACCAGCGGCAAACCAAACAAAACAAAACGCGTTGTCTTTATCAGCGGTAATAAGCCGTTTCCAGCCGCCTACGAGGATCTGGTCAAAATATTTAACTAAAACCAAGCCATCAGCGGCCGAGGCAGATACCAACAGATTCAGCCGCCCTCAGGAACGGATCATCGAGCTTTAACGAGCGCGTCCCGTTCTCGAATTCTGTATAGGCAACACTTGAGATCTCGCCTTTTTTGTAGCCGACAACACGTCCGAATTTTTTGGCCGCGGCAAGATCAACTGCGGCGACGCCAAACGCTGTAGCCAAGATGCGGTCTAGTGTCGAAGGTGCTCCGCCGCGCTGAATATGTCCTAAAACAGTCACACGCGAATCCATGCCCGACCGCTCATGAATCTGCCTGGCGATCTCGTCAGCCACCCCACCAAGATGCATTGAGCCCGTTGCCGAAGACCTGAATAGCGGCTCTCTGCCAATCTCGCGCGCACCCTCGGCCACCACGATCACCGAGAAGTTCCGCCCGCGGAGTTTGCGCGCTTCCATGGCCTTTACGATCACGTCAAAGTCATAGGGAATCTCCGGAAGCAGGATCACATTTGCCGCCGACGCGATGCCTGCGTGCAACGCGATGAATCCGGCGTCCCGTCCCATCACCTCACACACCATGACCCGGCTGTGGGCCTCAGCTGTTGAGCGAAGACGAAGAATAGAGTCCGCAGCAACCTCAACAGCGGTCATAAAACCAATCGCGATATCAGTCGGCTGATAATCATTATCGATCGTCTTGGGAATCCCGATGATTGGCATCCCGGCGTCATGCAGCTGCAACGCCATGCGTTGGGTACCATCGCCACCGACAACCAGCAGGCAATCAAGGCCCAACGATTTCCAGTTGCTTGTCGCTTTGGCGATCGACGTCTCGCCCGTTTCTGGATCCTTAAATGGGCTGCCCTTATTGGATGTTCCCAGAATCGTGCCGCCACGGTCCAAAATTCCGGCCACATCAAGCAGCGAGAGTTTTCGGGCGGCGGGCGGGTCACACAAAAGCCCATTGATGCTTTGCTCAATCCCGTATACGTCCATCCCATAATCCAAAATAGCGTGTCTTGTAACAGCGCGGATCACCGCGTTTAGGCCAGGACAATCGCCTCCGCCTGTACAAATGCCGATTTTCAT
The DNA here is from genome assembly GCA_947468665.1 of Oligoflexales bacterium. Classification (GTDB taxonomy): domain Bacteria; phylum Bdellovibrionota_B; class Oligoflexia; order Oligoflexales; family RGVZ01; genus CAMDKS01. The sequence continues at coordinate 14,567 of CANILH010000038.1, forward strand.
CGGTTATATTCCTTATCTTTGTGATTTGACCTAGCGCTCTATCCTAGTCGAAATCAGCGGTTCAAATCAAGAAAACGCGGTCAGCCACCCAGAAAAACACAAGAGACACGGATACGTGTTAAAATCAAGTAATCATATTTGGAGACGTCTCACATGGCCGATGCGAATATTCTACCAACTAGAATTCTTATCGTTGACGACGACCCCACCGTCGGCACGGGCCTTGAGAACGCGCTCGCCAAACATAAAATCGCGGTGGTAAAAGCCGTCAACCTGGAATCCGCCCTGTACCTGTTCAACCAGAACAGGTTTGATGTTGTCATCGTTGAGCTTGAGTTTGGGCAGCTCCCAGGCCTGGCGCTGATTCAGAAGTGGCGCGCCCACGAAGTGCTGGAGAAAAGACTAACTGGATTCATCATGGCGGCCAGCAGCCAGCGCACTGCGGGCCAGGACGGCCTTGCCCGAGAAATGTCTGACATTGAGGTCGTCGTTAAGCCCATCAACGACATCCAGCTGCTGACGATCCTCGCGAGAGCTCTCGCCAGCAAACAAAGACAGATAGCATTCACAGAAAAAAAGGATCGCGAGATCTCGCCGCTCATCAAACAAGGCAATGTGCAGAAGGCCGTGGACAAAATCAACAATATGATCGAGGAGTTTGGCGATAAATCGCGAAGACTTCTGCTTGAAGTTTACGAAACATCGTCCCGCTGGCAGGAATGTCTTGATACGTCACTTAAACTACTCGAGACAACCCCAAATGACATTCACCTGGTCGGCACCGCTGGAAGAATGTACATGAAACTCGGAAAATTCCAGGAAGCGAAACCATTCCTTGAGAAAGCCGACAAGTTGGCGCCACAAAATATCGATCGACTGAATGAACTCGCGACGATGTATCTCCAGATGAAAGATCCAGATAAGTCAGTTCAGCGATTCAAGGAGCTGATTAAATTAAATCCAGAATCACTCGATTACAAATTTGAGGTCTTCAAAAAACTCTACGACGCGGGTTACGATGAACACGCTATTGCTGTAGGCAAAGAAGTGGCGCAACCCATGGAGATTGTCCGGCACTACAATAATAAAGGGGTTTTACTGGCCAAGGAGGGGAAACTTCAGGAGTCTCTCTTGGAATATGAGCGCGCCCTGAAATTCTATCCGAAGTTTAGAGAAAACTTTCGCATTTACTACAACATGGCGCTTGCGCACCTGCAGCTTAAAACGCCAGAAAGCCTTACGAAGGCCGAGGCATTTCTGAGCAAAACAGTTGAGCTTGATCCGTCATTTGAAAAAGCCAAGGCGAGCCTCTGCAATCTGCAGAAGCTCGCCCGCTAAATCCATCTATGCTAAATTACTTTTTGTAACCGCGACGGAATGTCAGTCCAGCGCGTTGGCCTGGAATGCTTTTTACTTGCTTACGACGACGCGCGATTTTTTTCTTGGCGCGGTATTTCGCTGTCTTCTTACGGTTGCGTGGTGGTCTGTTGTTACGCATAACTAATCCCCTCTCTCAATTGATCTGAATGTCGTCTATTACCGAATAGACGTCGCTGTCAATACCCGTCTGCCTTATAGCTTCATGCCAATCCCAAGTCTTGCATCAGTAAGATGACCCGTTGAGCTCACATAAAGCGCCGTATCAGTGCTTTCTTCCTTAGTTGTTGTTGTCGAATCACCGACTTGCTTCACTGTTTCCGCCTTAGTGACCGCGAACAACGGACTGGTGAATAACGGCAGCTCCAACTCAATAAAAAAATCTCCACCGAGACCCGCACGAATACCCGCATTTGCGCCATAATACAAGCCACTTGTTGAGGTCTGAATATAGCCCTCCTTTGTCCATAGGACATCTCCATTGGTCGAAATCACAACAATTCCGGATACATAAGGCACAATTGCGGTCGCAAACGGCTTAAAATAATTTCTTACACCACCGCCAACTTCCATTCCGAGGCCGTTATCAGGGGAGGGAATTCCGGCACTTGCGGTATAGCTCTTCATTTTTAGGTCGGCTTGGCCGATCCATGCCATATCAGTATTTAAATCATCCGAAAAACGGCCACCAGCGCCAAACACACTGGTCGAGCCCTTAGTTTTACCGTCAATTTTATCGCTGGATTTCTGATAGAAGCCCGAAACCAGTGTGATGTCGGCGGCATAAGCGCCATTCGAGACACCGAAACAGGCTACGGTAGCCAGAACTAGCTGCTTCAGCAGTGTTTTAGGGGATGCATTCAGTCTTTTGATCATCATATTTATTGAGCCTCCACTCACAACCTCGTTCAATGGACAGGGAGTCTACCCCGACCGAATGTTTGAGCAAGCTAAAGTTTACTGCCTATAATTTCATCTAGTTGCGTTTTTTTTTGTGAAATCAGTAAAGTTCACCATTTTCCTCCCGAAATCTCCAAAGGATAGAGTCCTGCGCGGTGCGCGCGATGAGCATTTCCGATGGAGGATTTATGAATCACGGTTCAAGACAATTATCTGCATGGACGATCGCTGTTGGGCTGAGCGGAAGTATCTATGGTGGCGGCGCCTATTGGCTGAAGGTAAATGCATCTCATTCGCCGGGCCCCGCTGAGAGCAGTACTGACAATGAAGAGCAAGCCGGGGAGAAACCCGAGGAGCACGCGGCAGCACCCAACGAGGAGCATGCCGAAAAACACGAGGAGCACGCGGCAGCAGCCAACGAGGAGCATGCCGAAAAACACGAGGAGCACGCGGCAGCACCCCACGAGGAGCACGCCGAAAAACACGAGGAGCACGCGGCAGCAGCCCACGAGGAGCACGCCGAAAAACCAGCCGAGCAACCGGCAGAGCACAAACCTCACTGGACATACGGCAAAACCGACGCCGCTGGCCCGTCACACTGGGGGGACCTCGCTCAGGAGTTTTCCACATGCGAGAAGGGCATGGAGCAATCACCGATCGACATCCGGAACGCGACACCGTCCTCTAGCGCCCCGAAAATCGTATGGCACTACGACGCGGCCAAGCTGAAAGTGGAGAATAATGGGCACACCGTCCAGTCCATTACCGAAACGAGCACTAACTACGTCACCATCGATGGCGATAAGTACTCGCTTGCGCAGTTTCACTTCCACAACCCTAGCGAGCACCGCATCGGCGGTGTACCCTCAGATATGGAAATGCATCTTGTCCACAAGAACGCCGCTGGTAAACTCGCGGTTATCGGTGTCCTGATCAACGAGCGCGCCGGTATGGGAAACAAAAGCTTTAAGCCAATCTGGGATGTCCTCCCCCGGGAGAAGAACACCAAGGTTGAGCACGCAGTTGAGGTGAAACTCACTAGTCTGCTGCCTCCTAGAACAGAATACGTCCACTACAAAGGCAGCCTCACCACGCCACCCTGTTCAGAAGGCGTTCGGTGGTTTGTTCTGAAGGAACCAGTCACTATGTCGACCGGCCAGGTTGAGATGTACACCAGCATTTTTGAGACACCAACAAACCGCCCGGTACAACCAGTCCAAGGCCGCGAAGTTATTACCAACGGCGCACCTGCTTTAGCTCACTGAATAGGCATCAAAAGGCAATTGAATTAGCTAGTAATCATACCCATGCGCTCCCCAGATAGCACTAGCTCTCGTTGGTCTTCTCGTATAGATTCGCCCCCAAGAGCAAAACAAAAAGTGGGCATTGGAGCAGCCATTCTGGCCGCGGCGCAAGTCTCACCAAAAATATATCCGGGACTGAACTCTGCTGTGATACCGAACGATGCAAACCTAAATCCAGGCTTAAATGTCGCAGCGTTAGGCATGATGACCGCTGAGGACATCGTGATCGAACCCTTGAATCAACTGGACGTCCCTACCGCATCTGAAATGGTGCGGCAGGGTATCGGCGCCTACGAAGAAGCCGGAACCGTGTTGGCAAGCACGTTTCGGCGCCTCGAAAAATTCCGTGACGTTTACGATGCCCCAGGCTCGGCATACATCACCGCCAAAGATAAACGGCTGCATGGAACCGTTATTGGGGGCGCAGGCCTAGGCCCTTTGCACGGACTTGCCCCTTCTGAGGGTCTAGGCGAGATTCGCGACTTGGTTGTTAATCCTGAATGGCGTGGCCACGGCATCGGAGCGCGCCTCCTGAAGCGCTGCCTTGAAGACGCTAAAAGACTTGGATATCAGAGACTTTACCTCGAAGCCACGCCCCAGATGGAGAAGGCCCGCAAACTCTTTATGCGCTATGGCTTCCGTCCGGTCACTACCGGCGGTGCCAAAATCGGCCAGGGGAGCTCCATGCCCTGCTACTATATTTTGGAGACTCTGACCTGATTCCCTCGCCCGTCATCCTGACCTAAGGGAAGGACCCCGCCCGTCATCCTGACCGAAGGGAAGGACCTCAAAATTTAAGCTTGAAATTACCATGGCATTCCATTAGTTTGCACCGCTCTGATAAAGAAAGGATCCAACCCCATGGCATCAAAAACCCGCAAAACAACAAACGTCCGCGAATCCAAAGTAGCGAAATCCGGCTCAACCCGCAAAAACGAGCTACGTCGCAAAGGCACAACCGCGCCAAACCTTCTGCTGAATAAGCCAAACGCGAATGAGGCAGCTCAAATCGCGGCCAGAGCTAAGAAGTAATTCACGCTTGAGACGCTGATACTTTTACTCAGCGTCACCGCAGGTGACTCATGGAACATCCAGCGAGTGATCTTCTCGTAACACCCGTATCCGACGCCCTCAAAGGCTGCCGGGTCGATGTGGTCGTTACTGGGTCTATCGCGGCTGTTGAGTCTGTTCGGTTCATACGATCATTGCGCCGCCTTGGAGCAGATGTCACACCGTGGCTCTCCCAGGGCGGTTCGTCGTTTATAACGCCCATGTCAGTCACGTGGGCCGCGGGTAAAGAAACAGTCACCGGATTCTCTGGCAGCGCGACTCATATCGCCACAAGTGACGCCGTGATTGTCGCTCCGGCATCCTCGAGCGTTCTCGCGAAAATATCCCGTGGCATGACAGATTCTCACTGCACAGCGCTCATCTCATCCGCACTCGGACAACAAAAACCCGTCATGATTTTACCCTCGATGCATGACAGCTTACTGTCAGCGCCCGCGATGCGCGAGCACATCGCGAGGATCTCGTCATGGAATAACGTGTCGATGCTGACGGCGCGCGAAGAAGAAGGTAAACAAAAATTCCCTGACCCGCGCCAACTCGCCGACCAGGTTGCTCATATCATCAATCGCGTCAAACGCCCGAAGGCTCCTGTACTCGTCACCATGGGTACAACCCGCGGCTACATCGACGATGTCAGATACATTTCAAACTACTCATCCGGAGCCCTTGGATCCGCGATATCTGAGGAACTTTACCGTCAAGGTTTCGCCACCCACGTTGTCGCCGGTCCATGCGAGGTCAAACCTACGTCAGCGACAAAACTGGAATCTGTCAAAACCACCGGGGATATGCTTGCGGCGTGCGAGAGAGCGGAAGCTAACGGGCTCTCGGCTGGAATTTTCTGCGCGTCAGTCCTTGATTACGAGCCGAATGAGCCCTCAACCGGCAAAATAAAATCCGGCCAGTCGAAACTAACAGTCTCCCTTAAGCCAACCCCGAAAATTATCGGGAGCGTTAAGCTTAAGGGATTGCCTAAGGTTGGATTTAAGCTTGAAACCGGACTCAGCGTTGACGAAATCAAAGGCATCGCCGACGTCTACATCAAAAAATATGATCTCACCCTGCTCATCGCAAACGAGCTCGCGACAGTAAGCGCAACATCACACCACGCATGGGCCTTCCCAAAAAGTGGATCGCGATCCGAGCTGGGAAGCAAGGCCGCTATTGCCGATTACATCACTAAATCCCTGTCCTGAGACTTATTTCTTTTTGTTGGCGAACTCGCCTCATTGGCGTCAAACAACCGGTTCATGATCTGGAGCAAATGCCTGTGCTCACGATTCATGGATTCCACCTTGATATCCAAACGATCTGACCAATCAAAAAAACTCATACTTTGCAACTTCCTGGCACAAATTATGCATCAAACCTGGCCAGCTAGTACCCTCAGGGCATCACTATCTGTAAAAATACCAACGAGAACTCCATCTGCCCCCACAACGAGAACAGAGCCAACGTGATGCTCAAGCATCTCCCTGGCCACGTCACCAACCTGCCTCGACTCGGCCACGCTGCGAACTTCCGAGATCATCGCGTCTTCCACGGTGACCGACGGCCCCGTGTCGCCACGGGACCCGGTTGTGGCGCCAAGCACCAAGTTAAGATCACGGTCACTAAGGATCCCAACGATCTTTCCACTGTCTCGCACAGGCAAATGCCTAACCCTGAGCTCATCCATCCACTTCCGGGCAAGCTCGACTGGCTGGTGTGGCTCTATGGAGCGTGGCGCCTTCGTCATAACCTGACCAACGGTCAATTTTGAGACATCATTCATAACGCACCTCACATAACGAACAAATTAATCTTACAACACGCCATGAGGAAAATACTTCCTGGCAAACGCCACGATCTGGCTATCCGTCGGGTGATCCATCGACTCAGTTCCAATGATCCGGTGGGCAAGTTCCTTCTTATGATGATCGTCAAGATAGGTAACAAAATGATTTTTTGCCACCCCAGGTCCCACGAGCAAGATACTGTCTTTGAGTGTTTTTAGATGCTCCGCCACATCACCGAAAAATTTCGGCGAGTCCTTATGCTTCGCGTCACTTTTATTATGCGTGTGGTGATCAGCCTCATGACGGTAGGCCTTTGACGTCGATACCGCATCACCGACAATGTGAAATATTTTCGCGCTAGCCGAATCCATCCAAACTACATATGCCGACATCTCTGACTCCTGTTATTGCCTTTTTTAGCGGAAGCTCATCTCCCCCCCAGTGTAAGAGAAGGAGCAACCCGTGTGCCAAATGATACTTAGTCTTAAATTTCAGCTAGTTATGCTATTTACCCTCCTGCAAGTCTCCGATTGTAGCGGCATTTCGCACGAACTCAGCGTTATTTAGTGCATTATTAACGTCCTCCTACTGTAAGGGCGTAACATGTTATTATAGGCGGGAAAATTACGTCATGTGATTAAGCAGGAGGGATCATCAATGAAATTACACCATTCAGCCATAGCGGCCGTTATCTCCATGAACGCGTTTTCCGCGAGTGCTGCGGATACACAAACTCCAAAAGAACAGGCGGAGACTCGCAGCATCATGGCGCAGATTTTTTCCAGCCTGACTACCGTCCTGCCCCTGAGCATGGACACCAAAGAATTCAACGACCCAAAAAATCGCGACAAGATTCTTACGGAACTGCGCAAAATGCGCGACGGAACCTCATCCCTTGTCGACCATACCAAGCGCTTTGAGGGCAGCTACGGATTCATCGCGAAATCCATGTCGCGGGACATCAAAGATATTTACAACTGGTATGACAAAGGCGCTACGAGTGAATCCCGTTACCTATTGCAGCAAGTTTCAGAAAACTGCGTCAGCTGTCACATGAAATTACCTGATCCTGGTCACGCCCCCAAAATGGATCACTTCTTCAAGGATGTCGCCGTCGCGAAATTATCCCCACCCGAAAAAGCCAGACTTCAGGTGGCGCTTCGTCAGTTTGACGACGCACTAGCGACCTGGGAGGATATGTTCAAGACATGGCCTAAACCCAATGAACTGTTCGCCATGGATACACTCCCCGAATATCTCAAAGTCGTTATCCGCGTAAAAGGCGACACCAAACGCGGATTCACGGCCCTTGATGGCCTTTCCAAAAGAGTGGATCTTCCGAAATTTATGACCCGCGAAGTGACAGCGTGGAAAACCTCTCTGCAAAGGCTTTCAGGTGAGATGACCAAAACCGGCAATGAGCTCGCCCGCGCAGAGAAAATCATCACCAACGCGCGTCACGCCATGGAATACCCTATGGACCGCACAGGAATGGTGGACTACATCGTGGCAAGCGGTCTCTTAAACCGCTTTCTCCAGGATAAAGCCATCAAGGCTGACAAAACATCCGAGGCCTACTACCTCCTCGGCATCACCGAGTCACTCATTGGCCGCAGCACTTGGCTCACACAGACGGATTACTATCTTGAGGCGTCCGTACGCGCCGCGCCCAAAACCAAAAGCGCTCTGAAATCTTTTGAGGCTCTAGAGCAACAAATTCTTATGGAATACTCAGGCTCTGGTGGCACTAATATCCCTGATGATGTGCTCTCGAATCTTGAGGAACTGCGCGGACTTGTTAAACGCTGAGTCCCTGTTCCTTGCAGGAGTGTATAGACCATGACATTTACGTTAAATTTCTTGGGTGCCTCGGGTGGTGTGACGGGAAGTCGCACACTTCTCCGTTTTGACGGTTACCAGGTGCTTGTGGACTGCGGGCTTTTTCAGGGTCCGAAAGAGGTCCGCCAGAAAAATTGGGACACGCTCCTCACGCCTGATCTCAAAGTAGACGCCATAGTCCTCACTCACGCCCATCTTGATCACTCAGGATATCTGCCAAGATTTTTCGCCCAGGGTTGGCGCGGGCCAATATATTGCAGTGAGGGCACGGCTGATCTGTTGCCGATCATGCTGAGAGACGCCGCATATCTTGAGGCTGAGTTTGCGAATTATGCCAACCGCACGGGATACTCTCACCACAAACCAGCTCTGCCGTTATTTTCGATCGACGATGTGGAGCTGGTTATCAAACACATCACTCCAAAAAAACGAGACGAGTGGATTCAACTTGCACCCGACGTAAGCTTCAGACTTGGTAACGCCGGTCACATCATCGGCGCTTGCTATGTTCAATTCGCCCTGACCGCGGGCAATGGCACCAAAATCTTAAGCTTCAGCGGTGATATCGGCCATGATCGAAGCCCCACCATGAGACCACCGGATCCCATCTCTGAGACCGATGCCCTGGTGCTTGAGTCAACCTACGGCGACCGACTGCATCCAAGAACAAACATCGTAGAAGAGTTCGCGAAGATCGCCAAACGCACCTTTGACCGTGGTGGAGTATTGGTCATTCCCGCGTTCGCCGTAGGGCGGGCCCAGGAGATTCTTTACATTATCCGCCTCGCTGAGGATCAGGGACTGATTCCCTCGGTGCCCGTGGTACTGGATAGTCCGATGTCAAAAATCGCAACCAAGGTGTTCTTTGATCACCCGGAGGACCACAAAGAAGGCGCCCCATTCGCCTCTGAGCAGGGACGGGATCGTTATCTTCCAGCACGTTTCACGGCGACCACATCCAGTGACGAGTCGATGCTTATGTGCATGAAAGACGGCCCCATGATCACCATCTCGGCGGCCGGCATGCTCAATGGCGGACGGATTCTTCATCACCTCAAAGCACGCCTGCCATCCGAGGAGAATACTGTCCTCTTCTGCGGCTATCAGGCCGAGGGCACCAAAGGTCGCACACTGCAAGACCGCCCCGGCGGTCTGGAGTTCCTGAGAATCCACCACGACGAAGTGCCCATTGAGGCCGAGATTGCTACCATGGAATCCCTCTCCGCCCACGGCGACTGGCAGGATCTTCTTGAGTGGGTCAAACGCATGACCAAACCGCCAAGCCACGTCATCATCAACCACGGCAACCCCGAGGCGATGACCGCCATGGCAGCCCACATCAAAGAAATTTTACCCCGCGCGCAGGTCACTCCAATGCTGCAGCCCGGGAAGCTGACGTTATTTTAGAAAAATAAATCAAGAAAAACCCAAAATTAAGGTGACACCCGACTGGGAATTAAGGTGACACCCGACTGGTTTGTGAATTATTTGGCCAGCATCTCGCCTTAACAGACTGCCAGACGAATTGTGAATAGTCAGTCTCACAGCTCCGACGGAGTCAGTGAGTGACGGTAGACAAGATGACGCGTCGGTCATAAATTACATGAGCAAAGATTTTAAATCGCTTTTGTAGATCTCGACCGGGGAACCCACTCAACTTTCTCGTCGAAACGCGAGTCCCATAGGGAAATCAAGTCGCTGATGTCCTCTAGAACGTCATTAATATCGGACTTGTCGTCTTCAAAGCGCTTCATGACCATGGATATACTTTTGCAGACATCAACAGAGCACTCGTAGAGTCTTGACGCGTTGTCGGCCTTTTTCGCGAGAGCCGCGACGTCCGGCCTGACGGAGATATTGACATGCTGTCTCTTTTTATCTTCTTTGATTTTTGGTCGCCCCATTGAACGCCCCCTCTCATTTTTTGTAGACATGTTTCCGGTGCGCCACTTTTGTAATCGTCACCGTTATGATTTTTTCTTGAATCTCATAAACAAGCCGGTAATCACCAACTCTGAGACGATATAATCCCGTCTCGCCCACAAGCTTGACCACACCTTGCGGATATGGATCTAGACCCAATGACGCTATCGCATCGCAAATTCTTGTCCTGAAGACCGTCGAAATTTTCTCGATTTGCTTCGCGACCTGTTTATCAACTATCACCGTATACATACGATGCCTCTTCTTATAACTGACGTGAGCGGAAACGTCAAAATAAATATAGCCTAAATATGCTATAAAAATAAATACTATAAATTCATGAGGTTATACCAATCGGCCTGTGCTATCCACCAACCAAAACCTAGCCCCCGGGCCGCAACAAGATATTTACCATGCTTGCCGCAAAACCAGTTGTCTGTGGTTGCGGTATTGAAAATAAATCGCATTTCGGAGAAACGTCCGACGAATTGTGACTGACCAGACTCACAACTACCTGGTAGAGCGGCCGGTTACCCGGCCGCCCCCCGTTTAGTTTAGAACCCATCGTGCCCTATTAAGGCAATAGGCTCAGGATATAGCGTTCATTTGTTGTATGGCGTAAGCCATCAGCTCCCACTGCCTTCTTCCCATCCAGCTCGTGGAAGCAGCTAATCAGCGACTCCTTATTCACCCAGTGAATTAAATTCTTGAATTTGACGTCTGGAGCTCTTTTCGACAGATCCATTATCTTTTTCAGTTTCGTTTCCGTTAATACAGGGTGTTCTATGACACTCATCACGTTTCCCATCCAAAGTTGCTATGACCCAGGATCCGTCCCCTCGTACGCGGCTTTCCCGCGCTCTGAGTACCATGATCCATCTGACGTCCCACACCTCATCCGCCAGTTTCTCGCTTTTACACTAGTCGCCGGGTACCTCGTCTTGAGGAAGGCATGTGATCTCCCAA
>CANILH010000039.1 GCA_947468665.1 Oligoflexales bacterium
AGAGGCAGAGGCAGAGGCAGAGGCAGAGGCAGAGGCAGAGGCAGAGGCAGAGGCAGAGGCAGAGGCAGAGGCAGAGGCAGAGGCAGAGGCAGAGCTCCAGCTGGCGCTAACCCGGACCAGCTCTGCGGCGATCAGATGGGTTTTGAGAACCACATCGGGATTTGATTTGATAGCCGAATCCGGCATCGACCTAAATTCCGCGTCGATTGGGTCTTGCACAATTGTAATCCCACCCGCAAGCTGAATCGACTTAAGCCCAGTGGATCCGTCTGAGCCCGATCCCGACAAAATCACACCTACCGCCCGGTGACCGTACTCCGTTGCAATATTATCAAGAAAATAATTAATCGGAAAAAATGGCGGAAACTTTCCTTTTGTCACCGGCAGAACGCAACTAAGGTGACCGTGACTGACGGACAGGGCCGCATGAGCAGGCGCGATGTAGATATGATCCCTCGCTAAATAGTCGCCATTTTTTGCCTTTTTGATTGGCATCTTCGTGGTGCGCGCCAAGATCTCCGGAAGATGACTTGGCCAATTGGGATCCAGGTGCTGAATGATCACAAAGGCGAGACCAGTGTTCTCTGGAATTCCGCCAAGCAGCGTACTCAACGCCGCAAGCCCACCAGCCGACGCGCCGATGCCAACGACTCCGAGCGGAGAATAATCCTGACCGGGCTTTTCCTCCACGCCGGGAAGTACCACAGGCCGTCCCGGCACCGGCACCAAATCTGTCGATTCGCCCATAAAAAACCTTTCAGACCATGATCCAACGATGCCCGTTCCAACCGCGTATGTCTAACACCCGGACAAAATATCATTCACTCAAATATACTTATAAGTCGCGGATGACCTCCGGCTGTATACATACTCCTGATTCTCGGGGGACCCCATGACAGCTTATCTGGCTGATACACTGACATTATCAGGCGCATTGGAATCGGCGGAAGACCTTCCTTTCGAAATAGTCGAGCGTAAGGGTCCCGGCCATCCTGACACGATCTGCGACGGGATCGCCGACGCGGTAGCTGAAAGCCTTCATCAACACTACCGGACTCAATTCGGGCGCCCGCTTCACTACAACGTAGACAAAGTCACGCTCCTTAGCGGGATGTCGGCGCCGCGATTTGGGGGCGGCGACAGAACAAAACCGATGACAATCATTCTTGGCGGACAGGCGACCAAAAACTTTGGTGGTATGATCATACCGGTCAGCGACCTGGCTAATCAGGCAGTCAAAGATTGGTTTTCGCGACATTTCCCTACGCTGCGGGAAGGCCAGGATTTTACGACGACATGCGCGATTCATCCCGGATCCGCGGATCTCGTGGAGCTTTTCGGGCGCTCGAAACGGGGGCCCGCGACTTGTGGCGACTCATCCATTGGTATCGGATTTTCGCCTTTGACACCAACAGAATCACTGGTGCTATCAGTCGACAAGGCATTGCTGAGTCTGCGGGAGAGGTTTCCTGAAATCGGGCTCGACACCAAAATCCTGGCCATACGCACCGGAAAACACTGTGATCTGACAATCGCGTGTGCGTTTGTGGACCAGCATGTCCGCGACATAGACGACTACGCCGGAAAAAAGCAGCGGCTCCAAGAGAACCTCGCGGCCTTAATCAACACCAGTTTGAATATATCCGGGATCCGGATCAACGCCGCCGATGACTTCAGCAGGCGAAGTGTTTACATCACCACCACCGGAACGTCCGCAGAATGCGGCGACGCTGGTCAGGTGGGACGTGGCAACAGGCTCAACGGTCTCATCACGCCCTGCCGGCCTATGACAATGGAGGCATTCGCGGGCAAGAACCACTCCACGCACACCGGCATCATTTACCAGATCACGGCGGCAAAGATAGCCAACGCGGTCGCGTCCAGGAGACATGACGTAAAAAACTGCGAATGCTATCTGGTGAGTCAGATCGGAAGTCCTGTCACGGAGCCCGCGGCGATTCATCTAAGGGTTCAGTCAGAGGACCGTGGACTCGCTTATGAGACCTTCTTTATCAATGACGCGCTGGATATTGTTACGACGGAACTGGAGAAACTTACGTTTGATATCGACCAGCCTCGTTGATGTCCGCGCGTTGAGTATCAGCACGGATGCGTTCGAGTTGTCCACTAAAGTGGGGGGCTTCAACCTTTAGGAGAGCGGCTGGCCGTTTTGTGATATTTAATCGGATCAGCCAACGCCAATTAGCATTGAATGTATGGAAATTTAAATATAGATTTTCCATATAGGAGGAAATATATGATCTTAAGAAAAATTGCGACAAATATTCCTGATGAACTTTTAAAGGAGGCCGTAAAGGCAACTGGATTGAACCAGACGGCCACGATCATCGAGGGTCTCAAGGAGTTAATTGCACGAGAGAGGCGAGCTCAGCTTTTGCGGCTGAAGGGAACTATGGAGTTAGACCTCAATCTCGATAATGTACGACAGCGTAAGAAAGTTCCGAAGTGAAGTGTTATATAGTCGACACATCTGTGTTCGTTGAATTTCTTCGGGGAAGACCAAACCAGTCGTTTGAGGCGTTGGTCCGTGAGAATCGCGTTGTGCTATCTAACTTCGTTCGGTTAGAACTGATTTTGGGAGCCAGAAAAGCCGAGTCCGAAAAGCTGGCTCGTGCTTTATCCGGTTTAATCGTTCTTAAGCCCGACCACAGAATATTCTTGGCGGCAGAAAAGATTCTTTCCGCCGTTAGGCCAAAGGGGCTAACTCTTGGCGTGGTGGATTTACTCATAGCGGCAGAGTCTCATTTGAGTGGATTTCCTGTGTATAGCTACGACAAAGTCTTTAAATCAATAGCATCGACGAAATTAATTGGCGCGGTTTAACCTTCCGCAAAAAATACACCTTAGTATAGCTACTTAGGAAAAAAGTATTGCCGCGTGAATAATTGGACCCTTCGCGATCAGGTTCTATACCAACTATTCTAGGTTCAGGATTTGATCTTCTTCATCTCAGGGTCGTACATGGGCTTGAGGGACACGACAGCCGGCACAAATTTGCCATTCACTTCAACGTCCCACTGCCCGGCCTCAAGATAACTGGCATCAATTGGTTCGCCGCCTTCAATCATGGCAAGGCCAACCGCACCGCCAAGGCTGAAGCCATAAGACCCCGCACGAACGTAACCAACTGGACGGCCATTCCGACGCAATACTTCTGCATGATAGAGCATTGGTTCAGGATCTTTTAGCAACACCTGCACCAGGCGTCTCTTTAGAGGCCCAGCCGCTTGTTTCCTCTTAAGAACAGCCTCTTTGCCAATAAATCCGTCGGGCTTCTTCAAGTCCATGGCAAAGCCCAGGCCAACTTCGTAAGGATCATCCGTGTTATCGATGTCATGGCCATAATCACGGTAGCCTTTTTCCATCCGCAGACTCGCCAGAGCCTTCAATCCTGCGTGCTTTAGAGCGAATTTCGCCCCCGCCGCAACGATCTGGTCATAGACATGCACCGCTTGTTCAGCAGGAATATAGAGTTCGTATCCAAGCTCGCCCAAATAGGTGATGCGGATGCAAAGAACCTTTGCGTAGCCAATGTCGATTTCTTTGGCGCATCGAAATGGAAACGCCTCATTGGACAAGTCCACACTCGTCAGCGACTGGAGCAAAGCACGGGATTTCGGCCCCTGTAAATTTAGCTGACCAAATCCAGAGGTCACGTCCGTAACAAAGCAATGGGCGTCGTCGGGTGTGTTTCGCTTGATCCATGTTTCAGCGTGGCGGTGCATGGTATCGGTGACCACGACCAGATATTTTTCATCGGTTAATTTTGTGACGGTCAAGTCCGCCTCGAGTTTACCACCCTCGTTCATCCACTGGGTGTAAGTGATGACGCCACAATCGCCGTCAATATTATTTCCAGAGATGCGATTAAGAACCCGCCCAGCATCACGGCCCTGCACCAGAAACTTGGACATGAAAGACATGTCCATCACGATCACGTTTTCCCGCGCAGCTCTATGTTCGCTTTCCCAATATGGGAACCAGTTCATTCGACCCCATGAGAGTTTGTCCACCTTTGGCTCGACTCCCTTCGGCGCATACCAGTCCGCCCCTTCCCAGCCACTGACGTCCTTAAAGTAGGCGCCTGCAGCAGCCAGACGGTCGTGGAACGGAGAGCGCTTTGCCCCGCGGGCTGTCTCTGGCGACATCGTCGGATAGTGACAACGGTAAACCATGCCCAGGGATTCGACGGTTCTTTCGCGGCGGTATTGAGGCGTTGACTGGTAGGGATGCAGGCGGTCGATGTTCATTCCCGTGACGTCCACATCAGGCGAGCCATTGATAATCCAATGGGCCAGAACGCGCCCCAAGCCACCGCCGGTCAAGATACCAATGGAATTGAGTCCAGCGGCGACAAAATAATTTCGCAACTCCGGAGCCTCGCCGACAATCGGGCGCAAGTCTGGAGTGAAACTTTCGGGACCGCAGAAAAACTTTTTCAATCCGACTTTCAAAGTGATCGGAACGCGATTCATCGCTTTTTCAAGATAAGGCGTCATCCGGTCCCAATCCGGCGAGATTTCTCCAAACGAAAAATCCGCTGGAATCCGGTCCACCTTCCAAGGCGCACAAACGGGCTCAAACAGCCCAACCATCAAACCGCCAACCTCCTCGCGGAAATAGCCGTAGGAAGACGGATCTTCCAAGACTGGCATATTTGGGGGCAGGTCCTTGATGTCTTCAGTGATCAGGTAATAATGTTCTGCAGCCTGGTTGGGAATGTTAACGCCAATGTCTTGGCCAAGCTGTCGAGCCCACATTCCTGCGCAGTTCACCACGTACTCGGCTCGAATATCACCATGGGACGTGGTGACCCCCGTGACGCGGCCGTTCTTCTTGAGCACGCTAGTCACAGTGACGCCTTCGACGATCTTGGCGCCCCTCATTCGTGCGCCCTTGCCCAGGGCCATGGTCACATCCACCGGGTTCACACGACCGTCTTCTTTGACATAAAAACCCGCCAGGATGTCATCCACGCGAGCCAGCGGAAAAAGGTTTTTAACCTCGCCAGGGGAAATCTCGTGAACGTCTATGCCGCAATAACGGTTGAAGGTTGAAATACGGCGGTACTCCTCCAGGCGATCTGCATTGGTCGCAACCTCGATGAACCCAACCGGTTTAAACCCGGTCGATTGACCCGTTTCGGCTTCCAGCCTGCAGTAAAGATCCCTGGTGTATTTACGCATCTCGGTGGACGTCTCGGAGGTCGATCCAAAAGTCACCATCAGGCCAGCCGCATGCCACGTCGTTCCGCTGGTCAACTGATCCCGCTCCAACAGGACAACATCGGTCCAACCCATTTCGGCCAGATGGTAGGCGACCGAACACCCAATCACCCCACCCCCGATGATGACAACTCGTGCACGTTCAGGGATTTTTTTGTCCAGAAGTTCCATTGTTACTCCTCAAAAGGCAGTGGGGCAAATTCCCAATTTTCAGACCAAAAATTTGCGAAAAATCCTGGCTTCGCTAATTAGCATCCAAACGCAGGACCGTTAAGGGCAAAGAAACCTGAGCCTTAAACAGGCGCTGAAAAAAAGTCCGTAAAAATATTAATAAGGCATCCGACGTTAACAGTCGAGCCCTAATCGCGGAGGAGAGCGTACTATACGTTCTTTCATGTTATCTTGACGATTTTCCTGTCAATAATGAGAATCTGCGGAAGGTCTGTGAAAAGCCGTCTAAGACGGTTCGGTCACCGATTCGCAGCCAGTGAAGCCGCCTGAGTCACAAACTTGTCCTTCTCAACAAAGATATTGAGAAGCCACGCGTTAAGATCTCGCTCGCGGGTTGGCACGTCCTTGATATCGTACCGCACCGCATGAAATCTTGTGGTGTAGCCTCCCTTCAAGAAAAAGTCACTCAGCGACGGTGCTCCGCCATCATACACAATCGTCAGGTCGTAGACGGACTGCAAGTACCCCTCAAGTCCCTGAAGACTCGCGTGAATGCCCTTACCACGCGGGAGAAGCACTCGGTCAAGCACCGGCAAACCTTTGCGTTTCGCGTATGCGCGGCTAGCGGCGAATTTATCGGGCTTCATCCTTGTGCCTTCGGGAAAGATTACCAACGAATTGGGGAGATTGCCCTCCCGGATTTTGGCGAATGTCGCCCTGATAGAGTCGGCGTCCCTGGACCAGTCGCGTTTTACGAACACCGTATTAACAAAGCGAAGACCCCAACCAAGCCCCGGAAGACGCTTCAGGGAGTCCTTCGCGAACCAATTGAGCCTTCTGGTAGTGTCGCTTGGCAGACACCACCACCAGATCAAAATCACATCACTCATCGACTGATGATTGGCAAAAATTATCGAGTTTTCCTGCCGCGGCGGATCACCAGTCACAATAAGCTTATTGCCGCAAAGCACGGCGATACGAGCTGCGGACGAGCAGAAAAAATGCTTAATGCCCATGTTGACGCGCATAAACCAGTGACGACTGAACGGGAGAAACACCAAACTGCATACCTGCCCGATATTCACCGGCACTAAAATCAACGAGATTACGATGATCGCGATCACGCCCCGGACCGCGCGGAGAAACGTCATCATTTTGGATCAGCCGCCGATTTCCCGTAAGGACTGGCCGCGTGGAGCTTACGGAAATGGGCAATATGTGGCTCCAGAACCTTAACCGCCTCATCAACAGTATCAACAACACTAATCATGCGAAGATCGTCACGACTCATTAGATTGAGCGCGACCGGAACCTCCTCAAGGTAGCTGACGAGAGGATCAAACATGCTGTGACCCAGCAAAATAAATGGCCGTGGTTTGATGTGGTTTACCTGCATCAGCTGCCAGGTGTAAAAAAGCTCAAGCAACGTCCCGATTCCGCCCGGTGTGATCACAACGGCGTGACTTAGACGCATGAACTCATCCAAACGGGATGAGAAACGTTTATGATGATGCTTCACGTCAAGGTGCGCGTTGGCGTCGGTCTCAAATGGCAGCTCAATCGGCAAACCAATCGAACGGCTGAGATTACTTCCGTCTTTGGCACCGCGGTTCGCGGCCTCCATCAAACCAGGGCCACCGCCGGTGACGATATCAACACCGCGACGCGCCAGCTCCTTCGCGAGTTCATAAGCCTGATGGTAAAAAGGACTATCCACACCAATCCGGGCGGAGCCAAAAATACAGACACGGTAAAAATCCGTCTCCATCTCGGTTAGAATTCCATCAATATCCGCGATCACCTCGTTCAGCTGCTGAACTTTATTGCTGAGAAGTTTGCGAATTTTTTTGCGCTCGACCATACCTGACCTCGATTATCTGAATTTGTGCATCGGTCTATTTTCACCGTTAAATAAAATCATGTCAACGACTTACGACAAACGATCAACGACCTGAACTCAACTTCCCAGAGATCCTGCCGATAGCCAGTAAGTCCTACTAACTTAGAGGGTTATCATTCGTGACCGTGTACCTGCGCCAAATAAGTCTACCAGCCGTCATGCTTTTTATGGCCACGCTTTTACAGGCGCAGGTCCTGCTGCAGAAGGCCAAGCCGGTCAATGGCAACACGCTCGGATTCCTGATCATGGGCACGATCGCCCAAAAAACCCCCGATAATAACGTCGCGCTTTTGAAAATCATCTCGTCCGGCCAGGTGACGGCCGTAAAAATTGGGCACATCATCGATGCCAAATATAAAGTAACTGATGTCTCAGAAAAATACATCCGGGTCATTACAAGAGATTCTCAACACTATCTCGTGTACCTGGATAAATTCGCCGGAGAGTTCAAGCCTTCCGAGAATTACTCACCTGGGCCGGCAGTTAATCCGGATGGAAACTTCAAAGAGGACGGATTTGAGCGTGCGAGCGGCAACGTCACCATGACCAGCGCCTACCGCGACCACATCGTCAATACCGACATGTCAAAAATCCTGATGCAGGCAACCGCTGAACCAGTCATGAATGGCGGCGCGATTGTCGGTTTCAGGCTCTATCAGATCGATCAGGACAGCGTCTTCGCCAAAGGTGGAATGCACGACGAAGACATCATCACGTCACTCAACGGACTCAAGCTTAACAGCGTCTCCGGAGCAATTTCCACCCTCAAAGGCCTAAAAGACGCGTCAGCCATCGAGGTGGAAGTGATCCGCAACGGCCAGCCAAAGTCCATCTCCATCAATGTCCGATAGTTTTTAGCAGCGCGTGGAGACGCTCGTCCTGATAATCATGAATACTGATAATAGCGGGCCCTAATTTGGCCTCGTCATAAAGCGTCTGCAGTGTGACCAGCTGACATCCGGCGGCCCTCGCGCTTTGAACTCCCGCCATGGAGTCCTCAAACACGAGACATTGTCGTGGCTCAAGTCCAAGACTTCCCGACGCGCCCTGATAGATCTCCGGATCTGGCTTAGGATGCGCCACATCCTCAACAGTCCAGAGTCTGAGAAATTTTTTTAAAAGCCCCCACTGCTCCAGAACTGGCAGTACCTCGCCGCGGGATGAACTTGTGGCGAGAGCTAGCGGGATTCCGCGGTCAAAGAGAGATTTTATGGTATCCGAGACGCCGGAGACCAGCACACACTCATCAGGACAACGCTCCATGTAATAAAATCGCTTGCGCTCAAGAATCTCAGACTCAGGCATATAACCGTGCCAGGCCGCGAAGAGAATCGCGGTACACTGACTGTCGGACATGCCAACGCTTTTCGCCAGAAAATCATCTGGAAGTCTCTTCGACTCGGATTTTGAGAGATCCTCCCAGGCGCGCATATGTACGTGCTCTGACAGGATAATCGTACCATCAAAATCAAACACGCAGCCACAAATCCCGGTGCCGACGCTCACGTGCTTCCCTCCTCACGAATTACCTTGTCAACGCTCTGGCCAACAATCAAATGCCATCGGCGGCAAATCACCTCTCCAGGTAATAGCAATAACAATACCCAGATCCAGGAAAACTCACGCAACCAGTAAAAATCGCGGTAGGACTTCATCTTATCAGGAAGAGCCTTGCCATGGTCAGCGCCCCATGACTGAAGCCAACCCTCAATGACACGCGAACGCTCACCGTTGGCATCTACAAACTTCGCTTTGGTCAATTGGGCGAGCTGACGTAGTTTTGTCGATGACGGTCCCATACTCGCGTCCGCAAGTGTCTCAGGAATCATGGACCATCCGGTGACAGAGAGACTGCCAAATGACGGATGCTCAGCGTCAAGTTTGAGTGCGCAAAGGCTCCCGTCACGAAGTGATGCAGTCATCTCACCCTCAATTTCCACCTGATCTCCCGAAGCGCCGCCAAAGGACACGCCGTCCGATGGCACTCCCAAACCACAAACCGCAAGACGAGTAGAGGTCGCCACCTTGATATAGCGCGCTGCGGAACCGTACAGAACAGCCCGCCATTTAATCTTGTCTCCCTGCTCTCCGACTTTAGTGACTTTGAAATCACGAACCGTCAGCGAGCCACGCATGTCTCCTCTTGTCAGCCAAGATAGCGCGCCATCCATAAACGCGTGATAGTCCGAACGCGCGATTGCGGGGTTTGACGACATCGCAAGCCTCCAAAGTGAGTCACTAAAGACCCACAATGCCCGCCCCTTACCTGGATACGACGCCACCGCGAGCGGAACAACGCGACCGTCTTTCAAGCGCGCGTTGAGTAGCGGCGTGACGTCTTTCTCGCGAAACTTAATGGAATCCATCTTGTGAATTCCCTTTAACCCAGACAACGCGGACAAGCGGCCGCCGATAGCCTGCCAATTCTCATAGACGTTGGCGAGCGCGCGCCTCGACGCGTCGGGAGCCGCCAGCTCAAGCTTAAATGATGTATCAGTGTCCCATGAAGAGCCCATGCCGCCCATCACGTCATCAAACTCCTGGGCCCTCGATGCCCCATCAACCGGGGTTCCGGCATCAGGAGAGATTTTGAAGGGGAATAAATCGGCCATGGCACTGCTTGTGGTGTCTGCCTCCGTCAGGGCCCTCGGGCCACCGATAAAAAGCAATCCTCCGCCATCTTTGACGAATTTTGCGAGGTTTTCCTGGTATTCCTGTTGGAGAAAACGCATCAAGGTAAAATTTTGCATGATGATCACGCGGAAATTAACCAACTCCTCCTTGAACAGTCGCTCCACCGGAAACGGGATCAGACTCATCTCACGCTCACTAACCTGTTGACTATCCCAGGGATCCCGCAATATAAAAAAACTGATGACATCAAACTTCGGCTCGGCTTTGAGAAACCGCCGCATAAACCGTCCGTCCCACGCGGGCGATCCCAGAAGATGCAATACACCCACGGTATTAGGCATAACATCAAGCACTCTGGTCTGAATATTGTCCCAGGTGTCAACTTCCCCGGCAACCGGCAGAGCCTTGACGGAGACAATATGCGGGCCGCGTTTTGGCGGAGCGAATGACATTTCAACACGCGCGTTAGAGGCTCCGGCACCGAATTCCGCCTCGGCCGACGTCATGACGTTACCGTCGAGCAGGACCTGCACTTGTACCCTCGTCGCCGAGCTATCGCCGTCCGCCACGCGCTCAACAACCGCACTCAATTGAACCTGTTTTCCCTCGAACGCCAAAGGCGCTATACCCACCGACTCAAGGCTGAATCCCGGAACCCGGGGTGCCCCGAAGGCCGCGACCAAACCGAGGGGTTTTGTTGCCACATCCGGATCCCGCGTGCCCGATTGGTGTTTCGTAACGACATCACGTCCGCGATCTTTAAGTCGTTCATCCCAGGGAATCGATGGCCGGAAGTCTCCGCCATCAGACAAAATCATCCACGGCTCGCCGCCAGTCTTGTAGAGCCATGGTTCTATCACCCTACTCAAGGGTGAAAATCCCTTTTTTGTGTCAGCGGCAATCTCAGACAAATTCGTCACCTTTGGCATACATCCAAACTGAATACAGACATCATCAACACGCCTCAATAGATCAGTTACGCGAGCCCGCGCGGTGCCGCCTGCGGGATCAGGAAGGCCCATACTGTCCGAGTCATCCACGAGAATATGAACAGGTTGCAGGGCGACAGTGCCTGGGATCCGTTTAGTAACCGTCTCAGGAAATAAACTCACAATCAACGGCAGCGTCCATCCGGCCCGACAAAGACCAGCCACAAAAGCTCGCGCGATGCCGATCGACCGGCTCCACAAGACCGCCAATACACCAACAACCAAAAGCCACAGAGTCACAGCGATCATCATTGCGGCACCCGCAATCGTTTCAGGATCTCAGGCAAATGAATCTGATCCCGTTTATAATCCGTGGTAAATGCCGTCATCATAAGATTTATGAATATCCGGACCTGCTGCTCATAAGCAACCTGTCCCTCGCAACTCCATTTCGCCGGCTGATCCTGTAAACTGGACAACAGAGAATAAGGTACCGCAATGGCCGTGACACGACCATCAAACGAGAAGATTCTCCAGGACTTACCCCTGCAGGTCGGCAGGGAGTTAAGCAGATAAAAACTCCTCATAAACTCATGATCTGGCGGCATCGCCATCCATCCCGACGGCTTGACTGTGCCTCGCATGAGCGGCTCAAAAAGTTTATCGAGCGCGTCATCAGACTGCGTGCCATCAAGGATCAGCAGCCCGCCCCGTTTAAGCCACAAACGAGCCGTCATGGAAATCTGGCCATCGGAACCAGCCAATTTCGCTGCAGCGCTTGTCCAGATCCACGGCCGCTCAGCGGCAGCGTCGTCAAAATTTCCGAAAAAATCCGGCTTCGCCGACAACTCCAGGCTGGTTCTTGATGACACCTCTCTGGCCAGGGACTGAAACATGACATTAGACGTGTCCCTTGGGGCCATCCAGTCTATCCTTGCCTGCGCCGGGCTAGGAGCCGCGTCAAAAAACGCCGGCAGCAGCAGCACCGGTAAAACCTTCGCGACGCGCCGGAACCATCGACGCCAAAGCCAGAGAATTTCTGCGACAAGCGCCAGAAGAATCACAACCGCAAGACCCCGAACCCATGGCCATGGATCCTCGCTGTCACGTTTGCTTGGCATGTGCTCACGCGTCGCCGTTCCGCCTGATGACCACGATGGCGGAAGGTCAGATGTTGGGACAACAGCGAGCATACTCTCACCTACCGGAACATTTGTCTCACGAAGGACCTGGGACCGATTGGAGTCAGCGCCTCTCTCGCCCGCGGCAACTTGCGAGATATCAGAGAGTCGAGGCCAATCACCGACAGCGCCACGCGCGTCATCATCGGCCCGTGAAAACTGCCCCAGAGTAAAGGACGCCAGCTGCTTCACAAGAATCGGAAACTCTCCCCAGGTAAGACCAAGTTTCGCGTCCGGCCGAAGTGGCACTGTAAATAAGGTCAAATCAATACCCTGACCTCGGTCAATCAATTTCATGGCAACCGCGCCATTATTCATTCCCACATCACCACCAATTTGCTTCGCGCCGACTCCCGCCAAAGTCGCGATCCACCCCTCACGGGTCAGCGAGCCGTCACACATATTCTTTGACACGCCCACACCGTAACGCGCTACGCACTGACACATCGCGGCGAATGACTCTGTCACTAATCGGGGCGTGAGCCACACTGGCACGACCACTCTGCCAGCCTCCGATTTAGCGATGGTGGGGCACCAGTAATCTAAAGTTTTCTCGTCGCCTGTTGACGCAACCCAAAAACGAGCTGTCTTGAATTGCTCAGGAACCTGACTCGGTACCTGGGACGGCCAACGGTCAAACCTGCTGACCTCGTGTCCGGATACTGATAACGCAGTCTCAAGCGGCATCAAAAAATCCTCAAGCCGCAATTCTCCGGCAGGCTCTCCCACCACCACCACACGATCACGATGTCCAACAACAGGAGTGCGGAATCTGTTATCCATAACCAATGCGTCACCGTTAGCAACTTCAACAGTCCACTCAATGGCCTCCTTCGAAAATTCCTCCGGGATTTTTGTCGACGGCCACGACAGGCTGACTGTCGCCGAGCGCCGCCCCGCGGGGATCTCCCAATTCGCGGTTGCCAGAGACTCGCCCGCGATTGACGCGTTCAGTGTTCCTGACGCGGCCGTAGCGAGAACACCCTCAGCGACTTCCACATCCCAATCCATGGTCAAGGAGCCCGATGGGCTTAGATAATGGGCATCCTGAATGAAAACATTGGATTTGATCCCATGACTGCCCGTGTCATCAACATCCACATGACGAACATCGGCGTCAACCAGGAGGTACTGCCACTGAAACCCACCCCAACTGTGCTGATCACGGTCAGAGATGATAAATACCTGATCTATATCGCCAATTTTCGCGACCTGTGCCCGCACTCCGGAGCCGATTTTTGAGCCACCTCTATGAAACCCAAGACCCACAATTAAATCAGCGGCGGCAGCAGGTGTCGTGAGTTCATAAACGTCATCACCATGACTTGTGCCAAAAGTGACTCTTGCTTTTGGTCCGATTTGCCCCAGAACAGCCACTAGTTTGGCGCCAAGATCGTTCAGTGATATATGAGCCGACACCGATGGACTCATATCAACATAAACGTGAATTTGGGACATTCCGGGCTCGAAGTCCGAGAATACTTTGAGACTTGGCCGCGTTGTCCAGATGATCAGCGCTGTCGCCGCCGCCAGAAATGCCAAAAACGGGATCAATGGCGGCCTCCTGATCACAATCCGCGGTAGACGACTGACAGGTAAATCAAGAACCCGGACAATGGGCATCAGAAACTCGCGAAGGCGCTTGCGGATAATCCACCACACAACTATCCCCACCAACGCCAATCCCAGAGCGGCAATGCTCAGGCCTGACCATGTGTACGTGGAGCGCAGCGCTGAGAAAATCGCGTCCATCAGCTTGCTGCCTCCGTGATGAGCCAGTGAAAAAAATCTCCCACATTGGTGCGATCATCTATTGCCATATAAACGCCACCTGAGCCCCGGGCCGATTTACGGACTTTTTCCCGCCAAGTGCTCATGGCTTCGCGCCACTGGTCTCCCACCCTGAGCTGGTCGCCAAGATATATCTTCCGGCCCCGCGAATCATCGCGATACGAGGTCCCTCCGTCCATCCATTCCGATGACGACTCCAGCCAGCTGAACACGTGAATGACGGCTAGTTTTCGGGTCTCGCTCCAATCCGCGGGAAAAATCTCACGCGCGAGAAAATCACTCAGCCACCACGTGGTGTCGAATTTTTTGGGAATCCAGCTCGTGACCATAGTGAGTGATTGAATAGCGTCCGCGAAACCTGACTTCAGGCACATCTGGTACATGCCGAGTACATCGGCCGGACTGCGTGGGCTCCAGGCTTTCGTCACCTCGCCACCTGGATCCAAAATACCGATCGAGACCATATCTCCCATCGTGACATGAGCATGAGCCAGGTATAGCGCAACCCGAATGGCGGTCTCGATTTTCTGGGGAATCCGCTCGCTCATGCCGTTCTCCCGGACCGCATCAGGACGCGGCCAATGAAGAGTATCCGACAAATCAAGGACAATACCAACCCGCGCAGCCGCCTCGTCACGGTGCTCGCGGATAATTAACTCGTCGGTTCTGGCGTATGCTTTCCAGTCAATCAGGTGCACCGGATCCCCGTGAGCATATAGGCGGGAATTCTCTGGACTGCGCGATACCCGGCGCAGTGACATCATCATCGACCCGTGCATTCGGGGCGATGATTTGACACGAGCTGTTGAGAGATCCTCAGGCCATCCAGGCTCAAGCTCGGCTAATGTATATTTTCTGCTGAGGTGACTTTCCATGGGTCGTCCGGCGAAAGGTCTTTTAAGAGGAGCTTTTCAGTCAATTCCAAGGGCCTGATTACCGCGGTCAGCCTGCACACGGTCAATCAACTGATCAACTACCTGATCTTCAGTCAACCCGTCTCGTATGGCGTGAGCGGCAAGTCTGATCCGGTGACGAAGCACAGGCTTCACCATACGCTTAATATGATGCCAGCGCACAACCTCACTTTGCGTCATGAGTGCGTAGGCGCGACTCGCTGAGATCAGACTGATCCCCGCCCTTGGGCCGGCGCCGTACCAAAGAGCGTCCTTCACTTGTTTGGGGCACAATGGATCCTCCGGACGGGATGAACGGGCAATATCCGTGATAGCGCCAATCAACGCGTCATCAATCCGAATTTGCCGCGCGCGGTTCATGACACCCACGAGCGCCCCCGGTGAGAGTGGCGCGGTGTCGTTGGTCCAGTCGAGTTTTTCGCCGACAAGCTCACCCTGGGCATGAGATTTTAGCATATTTTGCTCAGCCTCAGCTGATGGATAGGTAACCAGTGAGTGCATCAAAAAACGGTCCATTTGAGCTTCTGGAAGCGGAAACGTACCCTCAGACTCAAACGGGTTTTGGGTCGCGAACACCAAAAATGGCTGCGGCAGAACGTGCCGTTTGCCAGCCACGGTGACTGTTCTTTCCTGCATCGCTTCAAGCAGCGCCGATTGGGTGCGCGGTGACGCGCGGTTGATCTCATCGGCAAGCAAAAGATTTGTGAACACCGGCCCGTGGGAAAACTCGAAACTGCGGCGAGATGTCTCTGGATCAAGGTTTAAAATTTCGCTGCCAACAATATCTGATGGCAATAGATCGGGCGTAAACTGTATCCGACCGAATTGCAGGCCCAATGTTTTGGCGAATACCCGCACAAGTGTTGTCTTCGCGAGGCCGGGCGCCCCAGTCAAAAGTGAGTGGCCACCGGCGATTAAACAGGCCAAAGTTTCGGTGATCAATTCGTCCTGTCCGTAAATGACAGCCGAAATGGACTGGCGGAGCCTTGTCGCGATGTCGGCCGCTCCCTGAAGTGAAAGAACCTCAGCGTGAGTGCTTCCGGGAGAGTCCGCCTTTGTTGAGCTGGTCATAGTGTCAAATCCTTTTGAGCGACTGTTTATGATGCGTGTCTTAAATAATCTGTAATTATCAGGAATTAACGGCGCGCCTGGGTGATCAAAATGTCGGTGATTCTGACGATCAGTATAGCCCCCCGGACCCCGACCCGCCACACGAACTTCAAGGTAAAACAAAGCGTTAAATGAACGCGCGACGACCGCCACGGACATTTTCATGTCCGCGTGTTTTAGCGGGGGACATGAAACCCACGAAAGCCCTATTCTTGCTGGCATTGACTTGGTTTATCAATCATTCTCACAAGAGGCCTCACCATGAAAAAAATTTCTGTTTCCAAAACCACCAGCATTCCCAAAACCAGACTTCCATCCTTCATGCTCAAAACTTCATCACGAGGCAGCATAACCATGGAATATATCGTAGTCAGCAGCTTCGCTCTGATTGTCAGCGTCTCGGCGGTGACCTGGATCGGCAAACTCGTGAAAGCACGGATCGATAATCTCTCAGCTAAGCTCGGCACCGATGCTGGTGACTTTGACATCAGCCTGGATCCAAACCAATGAACGCGGCGGCTTTGGGGATTTCACTGCTGATCTGCACGCTGGCGGTGGACGTTCAACTTGCGGCGCGTCAGATTTTGATCCGCTCAGCCGCAATCCGGAGGGACATCATGGCAAACCAGGAGCGATGTCCGGTATTCGTGGCGCGTCAC
Organism: Oligoflexales bacterium; assembly: GCA_947468665.1. Lineage (GTDB taxonomy): Bacteria > Bdellovibrionota_B > Oligoflexia > Oligoflexales > RGVZ01 > CAMDKS01. Next base: position 16,536 of record CANILH010000039.1, read on the forward strand.
TCCTGCGAGGTCAGGGTGGCCGCCCACCGCGGGAATCTTTGGGATCTATGCGACGCAGATCATCCCCCAAGTGGAGCGGATTTGCCCATGCACCGCTGGTTTCGGGTCAGCGGCCGTTGTGAGTTTACTGTGCATGGAATACATATGAGCTTGCCTCTGCCACTACAGCTGGTATACCGCTAGCCGACGCAGTATAATAAGAGCCAGAGGATCAAACCATGTATTTTGCCGTTGTTAAAATTACGTTTGAGAGTGAGAACGGAGCTCCGGCCCCGGATCGTAAGGATATGTCCGCGCTCATCGAGAAACTTCGGGCCAGGTTCCGCATCACCGTCATGGCCTACTCAAACGGCCAGGAAGACGGTGAGACCGCGATTGCGTACACCAGCCTCGCCATGAGCGAGGAGTCATTAGGCAAGCAACTTGACGCCATCTCGGCCTTCTGCGAGGAAACCGGCATCGGCCGCATCGGCGATGAGGCAGTATTGATGGATCACATCGATTCTATAGGCGAGGATTCGGAAGAATAACCGCACCAAAAAACCGACAGGTCAGCGTTACTAAAATACAAGCCCAAGGGTTTTTAACAATATGCGTGAGAAACCTCACTCACCGGAGTAGCTACGCGCAGTTTCGACGTAGTCCTTCGCCGATCTCGCGAGGAACGCCAACTCCATTTCGGTCAAAGGCCTCACCGCCTTAGCGGGAGACCCCATAACCATCATGCCAGATGGCATTTCTTTACCGGGAGTGACCACTGAGCCCGCGGCGACGAAACACTTTGAGCGAATGACCGCGCCGTCCAAAATAATAGCACCCATACCGATCAGGCAATGATCCTCAATGGTGCAGGCGTGAATGACCGCGTTATGACCGATGGTCACATCAGATCCAATAAGAGTCGGCCCCGTTTTGGTGGTAACGTGCACAGTTGTATTATCCTGGATATTTGTGCGGGCGCCGACCTTGATCGTGTTGACATCACCCCGGATCACTGTGTTGAACCATATATTTGCATCATCTCCGAGCTCCACCTGGCCGATAACGACGGCGCCGGCAGCCACGAACACGCCCCGGCCCAGTTTGGGGTGATGTCCATTCCACGAAATGACTGTCGAACCGGGCATTTTTGACATTTTGGATGGTTCTCCTTGCCAGAAAGAAGGCACATTCATAGAATCCGGATCTAACTATAGCCCTCAGGTGCCCATGTCCCGCAAGCAAAATTCTCCCAAAAGACCGATATTCAGCGCGGACACGCGACTGGACGCGACCGGCCTTGTTTATATTGACGTCATTTTAACCGAGCGCTTTCTTCTTCCGCCCGAGTCCCTGCTTAAAATCGGCGAAAAAGTGCCAACAACCATTGGCGAGGTTTCTGAGTTAACAGGTCGCTCTCACGAGGACATTTGCGAGGTCATCGAGGAATGCCTTGAGATCGGTCGGGACATCTGGCTCGATGTAACGGATCTCACCGCCGCGGCCGGCGAGGACGGGACGGTTCTGGTGGATATGCGGCCTGGAGTTACCATTGAAACCGAGCCTCTGCACGAGTCGGCACGGTTATTTCACGCTCAGAACCCGCGGGTGATTTTGCCGTTTCTGCGTTCTCTAAAACGGGTTTTAGTTATTTCTCATAGCGACGATCACGCGTGGAGCGCGGCCATGAGTCTCAGGAAAATGGGAGTAAAAGCCTTCCTGCCCCGCGGAAGCTCCCTGGCTCATCACTAATATCGATCTAAAAATGAAATCAGCCGACCTTCGGAGCTTTTGATTTAAATTCGGCGAGCTTTGCCTTGCCGGGACCAAAATTGGGATCCTTCTTAACCGCGCGCTCAAGAAGTTTTATGGCGTCAGGAAGCTCATTTTTGGCCTCACACAGCATGGCTTTATTGTAGAGTGCTGGGATATTTTCCTGATCAATCTTGATAATCTGGTTATAAACCTTAACCGCCTCATCAAACATGTTCTGCTGCTTAAGACAGATGCCCATTTGATTGAGATAGGTCACGTTCTCGGGGTCAAGAGAGAGGGCTGACTTTACGTAACGCTGGGCTTTTGGATAGTCCTTGATCGCGAAATAGGCCTGACTGAGATAATGATAGAGCTCCTTAAACTCAAGACCCAACTTAACAGCTTTCTCAAGCAGGGGGATCGCCTCCTTATAGCGTTCACCCTGGAACAGAATGTCCGCCGCTGCGCGGTAACGTACCGGGTTGAGGGGAGACAATGTAATCGCCTGGTCAAACGCATTAAATGCATCCTCAAAATTTTTCATCTCACAATAGATCTCGCCGCGGGCGGCGAAGATATGCACATAAGAGCTATTACGCTGTTCAGCCATCGCCAGGTGCTCAAGAGCCTTAGGTAGGTCTTGGCGTCCACGGGCAGCGCGTGCGAGCCCAACAAGAGGACGCGCAGACTTATCAGAAGACTCCGCGAGAAGTTTATAAATCTTTTCGGCCTCGTCGAAATTCTTTTCCCTTAAAGCCATTTTAGCCATCTCATAGACCTTTTCAGGGTTTTTGGGATTGTGGAATTTCTTCCAGCACATATTTACCTTCGGATAGATGTCGCTCAACGTAAACGGCTTGACCAGGATCTCATCAACACCGTTCTCAACGGCGAGCATAAGTCGTTCTTTGCTGACGTTATCCATTATGAGGCAAAACGGCGGGCGATCGAGATCCGTGCGCTCACGAAGCTCAGCCAACAATTCAAGTCCCCCCATAATGGGCATATCCATGTCGCATACGATCGCAACTACGCCTTTAATCTCCTGCATAGCCATAAGAGCCTCATATCCATTGGACGCCTGCTTAACCTTATTGAACTGCAGCTTTTGAAGCTGATGTGCGATGATCAGGCGTAAATCCTGTTGATCCTCAATTACGACGATGGTCTCATCGGTATTCATTTTATCTGGAACTTTGATATTGAAGAGCTTGCCAAAATCTATCGGATTATTGTCTGACATAGAAAACTCCCATTAATGTTCTTAGGAGATATCGGACGTTTGCTAATGCTCTTAAACGAAGGAGAGAGTAGAATCATTTGTCAAACCAACAAGTTACCCCCTTATAAGCAAATGATTTCAAGCCTTGATCACATTGACACAAACGCCTGGATCAACCGATCGTTCTGCGTCTCCGTACCAATAGAGATACGAAGACACCCGGCAAGTCCCGGAGCTCCCGCGACATTGCGAACTAGCAGCCCTGCCTTGATCAGGTGCGTGTACGCGACGGCTGACCGCTCAGTCGACGGCCACCGGGCGAGGATAAAATTAGCCTGGCTTTCCTTGATGGCAAAATTCAGACGCTTTGACTCCACCGTAAGCGCTGCACCAACTCGCTTGCGCTCACGCACCGCGTTTTTTACGATCGCATCAAATATTTTGGACATTGCCGGATTGTCCATCACCTCACCGGCCGCCACCAGGGTAAACTGATTGATCAGGAAAGGCACTCGCGGCTTTCGCAAAAGCTCAATCACGTTGGCGCCGGCCAGTATATAACCAAGCCGCACACCCGCGGCTCCCATGGTCTTGCTGAAGGTTCTGATCAGCATAAGATTTGGATGGTCTTTCAGGAGATCAGTATAAGGCTCATCAGAGAATTCGCAGTATGCCTCATCACCAACAAACAAAACTTCCGGATGATCCTTTAACATGGATACCAAAGTGGCCCGTTTGAGAACATTGCCTACCGGGTTATTGGGCGAGGCAAATACCACCATGCTGCCGTTGGGAAGTTCAGGCATGAGTTTCAGGTCGTACTCAAGGTCACTATTCAGATTCCATGGTTCATAAGGGATTCCCTCATACAGGCATTGACTCTCATAGAGAGCGAACGACGGCCTCGCCAGCACAACCTTACCTTTGATGGCTTTGCTGAATGTCTGCAATACAAGAGCGATCAAATAATTTGACCCTGGACCCAGGAGAATATTTTTCGGGTCAACTCCAAGTTTCGCTGCGATTTTCGCGGCGAGCTCATCGGCGAAAGGAGACGGATAGCGATTCCAGGGGCGCGCTTTCAGTTTAGCCAACACTGCGTCTTTCACGTCGTCAGGCCAATCCCATGGGCTCTCGTTTTGATCGAGCTTCACCTCGATATCGGGAGTGTCGATATGATAACCGCGGGACGTGAAAATTGAAGGTGTCATAAAACGCTCAAGAAATGTCTGACTCGGCTCACGAGCTGTAATCACTTCGACCCCCGTTTTTTCATCAAATGATCATACAAAACAATACTAACCGCGTTCGCGACGTTCAAGCTTCTTACACCGGAATGAAAGATTGGTATTTTATATGCGTTATCAGGCCAACGTTCAAGAACCCACGGGGGCAGCCCCTTGGTCTCTTGTCCAAAAATTAGCAACTCGGTCTCAATCGGCATCTCTGTGTATATTTTTGTGGCTTTGGTACTGAAAAAAGCAAATCTGCCGCCAAACCGGGCGAGCAGTGCCTCAAAATCATCGTGAATCTCAAGATCCAAAAACGGCCAATAGTCGAGACCAGCGCGTCTGAGATTTTTGTCGTGGGCCGAGAATCCAAAGGGACGCACCATATGCAACCTGCACTGAGTCGCTGCGGCGAGACGAGCGATATTACCCGCGTTTTGGGGAATCTCAGGACAAAATAAACAAATCTCAGGATGACCTTTAATCATGAACGCCTGCCCGCGAAAGCGGCTCGCTCATTGGGCGCTCCGCGATTTTATCCTCTGACGAGACAACGCCAGCAATCCGATAAAGTTCACGGTAAAGTGAATGGCCACGGCTGGCCAAAGAGAGCCGGTAACATTGACAACCCCACCAAGGACAACACCGGCCAGCACCGCCCACGCAGTCCAGACTGACACGCCACCCTCAGGATCAAGATGAAGAGCGCCAAATAAAAAGCTGGTAAACCAGATTCCCAGAAATGGCTGAATCGCGCCTCTGAATAAAATCTCCTCACCCGCTGAGGACACGAGCGCCAGCCAAAAAGCGCCCCAAGCTCCCAGCCCAGAAAACAACGCGGCCAATGTTTTTTTGAAATCGCGATATGACGGAAAAAAATCTTCCATCGCCCGCTGACAAAAGTGCAGGAACAGAACAGCCGCGACAACCATGCCGGCGGTCATGAGGGGATCGTAAGTTAATGGACCGAGCAGGGAGCGGATATTTTTGTGATACCACCAGCAAATCTCGAACCCAACGACAGCCATTGCGGCATACGCAATGGTCGTCATCTTGAGCAACTCGCGGGGAGTCGCCTGTTTGTTTTTGGAATGAATGTCGTTATCCACGGGCATCAATTCACCATGACTCACGATAAAGGCTCAACATTCAATCGGGGTCAGGGCCTGCCCCCGGAAGAAAGCCCCTATATCTAGCACATTGGCTTCCGCGTTCCAAGCCAAGAGGCACCTTTGCGCGGGTATTTAATTTTAATTAAAAAAATAATAATTTCATTATGTTACGATAATATCGCCAGGTGCGGGATGAATCCCCGGATAAAGATCCAGGAATCTCTGCCCGACAAACCACCGAAGCCACGCGGTGGGAAATCTCTGCCATCAAAATTGCCTGTACGCTTGTCTGAGATTACCAGCCATGCCGCCAGTGAGTTTTTCACTTCTAACAACATAACAGAGTGGAAAAACGCGACAGAAGCAAATGACCGAAACCTTTAACGTCACTGCTGACCGGCACCCAGTCAGCATTAGTTTGATATGCGTAATCAATCAGAATTTCAGTTTCGATACTGCCACTAAGATCGAAAGCACCGACAAAGCAAGCGAAGGCCAATCGTTGCTATTCTAGTAAAAAAGAGCGAAAATTCCTCTGAACTGAATTTAAACGGCTCCTCATCGGGCCGCACAGAGGACAACCAACATGCGCGCATTCGCTATTGAACGACTCGGATTCACAGAAATTAACTCAAAAGTCTCTGCTGATGAGCTGACCGTTATTTTATCCCCGGCCTCCGGACCATCTCCGTCATTAAAGTCCACTATCATGGGCGCTGTCGCGCCGCTTCAAAGAAAATCGCACTACATCACGATTCACGCGGGATTTTTCGTGGCAAATGAACGCCCGTGGGTCGCTCCCGTATTTACCACTCCTGGCACGGGGGCGCTTGAGCGACGCTGGGCGTTTCACGACTGGGCCAAATCACTTCATTCTATGTTCGCATGCCGCAAACTTGTCATCTATCTCGATGCTGGTTGCGCTACGGAGGACATCATCAGAGCTGAGGATCTCGTCACCGTGTTTGCCGCGCCGCTATACACCGCGTCCAAGTGGGAGTCTGTCCGCGTTTTCGCTGCCGATCCCGACACCATCACCAACGGTGATTCCCACTACCAGTCACGATTTGAGCACCAACTCGAGTACCGTCGATGGGTCAACGAGAACCCCGATTCACTGACATCTATCGAGATCGGCGACCGCCTGCGGGATTTCGCCAGCAACAACAGTTGCCAATTCATGTCCCTTGCGGAAAGCTCGCTCCAGGACGAAAACATGAATCTTCTCCTGGCTGTGGGTCAGGGAGCGAAACGCTCACCCTCAAGACTTCATATTGTCACCAAAAACCTCAAGCCGGGTGTCGCTCCTCTCGCGCTGGTTGGGAAGGGCATAACGTTTGACACTGGCGGCATCAACCTCAAACCACACGAGTCATTTGTGAATTGCATGAAAAACGACATGGGCGGCGCGGCTCTCATGTCGCAGTTATTTATGGCGCTCGTGAGTTCCGGTTACGACAAGCCAATTGTCCTCGCTATCCCCGCTTGTGAGAACGCCATTGACGCCGGCTCTATGAAGCCAGGCGTCATCATCAAGTCCCGCAAAGGAAAAACGGTCCTCATCGAGCATACAGACGCCGAGGGCCGCCTGATTCTGGCCGACGCCATGTCTTACGTGTGGGATCACTTCAAGCCCTATCACATGTATACAGCCGCCACACTTACCACAGCCTCACTCCGACAGTTCACAAACTTCTTTACGCCTGTGCATTTTGCGACGCCGGAGTTCAAAGCGTCCCTCGAGCGGGCGGGCGCTCAATATGGTGAGTCATTCACATTTTGGGACTCATTTCTGCCATTTCTATCCGGCAACAAAACCAACGCCGCTGACCTGACCAATATGGGACGCATGCCGTCACACTCCTCCATGGGTGGCGGATCAAACGTGGCGGCCCACTTCCTGAAAGAATTCGCTGATGGACCCTATACCCATATTGATATTTTCAACTCTATCTGGAACTGGTCGGGGGATTACCCTGGAGCCCACTACGGGTGCACCGGAGCCGTGTTTAACTCCCTGCTGAGTGCCATGACAAGGCAATAATTGCCCGGACACCCTTCTAAAGTACCTTACAATATCTCCGAAGACCTGAGTCAGCGGATGATTTACTTTTGAGTCCGTGACCAGTAAGAGTCTAAATAAGGGAAACACTATCATGAGTATGAATCCAAAAAACGAGAAGATCAAAAGCGACAAATATAAGCGAGATGGCGCTAAATACACCTGCGTCAAATGCAAAGCGAAGCTTTTCAGCAAGGAAGACGCTGAAAAGTGTTTTGACAGCCACGCCGCCGGTGAGACTAAAAAGCCCTGATTTTGTTTGACTCAGGCAGCGACAGTAATACCGCGGGACTTGGCGGACGCAAGGAAGCCATTTTTGTCCACGGCTTTGAAGTACGCGTCTTGTATGTCTACCACGCCATCCTGAACGAGCTTTAACAACGCGTCATTCAGCAATTGATTTCCGTCTGCCTTCTGAGTCATCATGTGATTGGCCAAATGTTGGATTTTACCTTCTCTGATCATGGCGGCGACCGCGTCGTTGGTGATCAGAATCTCATGGGCCGCTACGCGCCCACCACCTTTTTTCTTCAGCAACGTCTGTGTCACGACGCCCTTTAATGAACTGGCCAGCATTGTACGAATCTGAGCCTGGCGGTCAGCCGGGAACTGGTCAATAATACGGTCTACTGTAGACATAGCGGTTGTCGTGTGAAGCGTACCGAAAACAAGGTGACCGGTCTCCGCGGTCTCAATAGCGATGGCGATCGTCTCAAGGTCTCGCATCTCACCAATGAGTACAATGTCAGGGTCTTCGCGCAGGGCAGCTTTCAGCGCACGGCCGAATGACCCCGTGTGCTTATGGACCTCACGTTGATTGACCAGGCACATTTGTTGGGGATGCACAAACTCGATCGGATCCTCGATCGTCAGAATGTGCTCCTTCCTGGTTCTATTGATAAGGTCGATCATGGCCGCCAATGTTGTCGACTTACCACTACCCGTTGGTCCTGTAACGAGCACCAGCCCCTTGTTTAGATGCGTTAGTTTGGTAATCGCGGGTGGCAGATTGAGCTGCTCAGCGGTCAGAATCTGCGCCGGAATGTGACGAAGTACGGCACCGACACCATTACGGTCCCTGAATACGTTCACTCGAAATCTACCGATCCCAGTCAACTCATAAGCGTAGTCCGTATCATTGATCTTCAGAAATTCAGTCTGGTTACGTGGAGACATCGTCGGCAAAATAATTTTTTCCATCATATTAGCCGTTATCGGCTCGTTGCTCACCCTGCTGATTTCGCCATGAATACGATAAATCACAGGCTGCCCGATGGTAAGGTGGATATCTGAGGCCTTCATCTGAACCATCTCTTTGAGAAATCCGTCAATAGGATTTTCTCCGTTGCTGGCACTTCCCTCTGACGCGTCCTGCGCGGCGAAGTTGATTGTTCTGACTTCCTCGGGCGTAGGAACCACTATCAACGGAGCGGCAGCATGAATTAGATCAGGCGCATTCGCGACGGGAGCGGCCGTTGGCGAAGGAGTTTTTTTCTTCGCTGGCGTCGACGACATGCGGAACATCTGGTCCGGAGACGGAACCGCTTCCTTAGCAGCATCTGCGGCGGGAGTGACGGCAACAGGAGGCGGAGGCGCGACA
>CANILH010000040.1 GCA_947468665.1 Oligoflexales bacterium
AGAATTTTATGATGAGCACGCGCAACGCTATCAAAATAAGGACGGCGCGATTCCACCGTACGACGCGCGATAGCTAGCGCCTTTGCAGAGCGACGCATCTTAACATTGGAGGCCATTAGTTTGAAAAGTGGCAAATTATATCTCGCCTGCGCTGGCGACACTCAGAAGTCGACGTAGCCTCAGAAAACGTGCCTCCTGGCGAGGGTACAGGTCTTGGTCTGTCAGCTACATTCAGTATTAGTAAATCCCATAATGGTGAGGTCTATCTCGACAGGAGTTGCGCGAATACTCAATAATTCGTTCGTTTGCCGATTCAGCAGGTGGCTCAGATGAGCGATAAGGCCTCGTCATAGTAGAGTTGAATTTACTGGATTTTGATTGTTGCGCCTGACATAATAACTTGATCTCAATCTGAATCATTTTCGCATTGTCAAAGTCCGGGAGCCTGTCCGATGATTAATTCTGACGCGAGACGTCAGCTTCAAGATATGGGCCTTGATATTAAGGCCATCGCTGAGCATCAGGATCATGTGCTTAGACAAATTTCATCCCATTCTCCACGAGTATTCCCAATCTTCGATACATGCCGACTGGATAATGGCGGTATTCGTCGCCTCCCGGAAACGCTCGTCCATTCTGACGTTTCACTTCCCGTGGTCGCGTTCGTGCCAGCGGCAGGAGCCTCAAGCCGGTATTTAGCGCCATTGGTGCCTTTGATGGCGGCATTAAGGGCCTCCGATGCTCACCAGTGCGCGGATGCGCTCGACGCGCTTACGACAGACGGATATTTAAATTGTCCTTTGCCGACCAGTGTTCTGGAGCTAGTCGCGTATTTAGAAAATTCGCGGGATGTAGTGCCGGGGGATCTCGCTTCCAGGGTTTTGGCCGAAATTGACGCTCCCAAGGCGCTCTATCCTGCTGTGCTGGACGGCGCGACGTTTTTGAGTATCAAACGGATGGAGCATGACGCTTTGGACAATCTCGCCGGTGAGGTCTATATTTGTCCTCCGGGGCGCGTCAGTGAGTTTTTGGAGCGCGCGGAGGCGAGCTGCTCTTCAAGACCGGTGCGGTGTTACGAGCAGGGTGCGAGTCTGGCAACCACCAGGTTTGAGTCTGACGTCCGCGTTGCACTTGATAGCTCCGGGCATGTTAGTATGGTTCCCGGGGGGCATGGCTCTTTGCTGCGCCTTCTGCCACGTGTGGCTGAGGACTTTAAAGGCGCCCGCGGAGTTTTTATCCGCAATATTGATAATGTGGCTGGTGTTTCGACCGCTGCTACGGAAGCGGCCAATTCGTTCTTGCGTGCATTTAACTGGACCCTGGCACAGATGGATGAGATCAGGCGGAGTATAGAAGTCGATGACCCCGTGAACGCTGGCGTCACCGCTAAACGTATTTTGGACTTTTGGGGAATCACAGTTATATCTAGTGAGCCCGTTCTCACCACGCTCATGATCAAGCTTTTTCACGTCAACCCCGGGGACGTTGAGACCAGACTGTTTGATCTTTGTCGCAGGCCGTTGGTTTTGATGGGGCAGGTTCCCAACACCGCCAGGGACGTCGGCGGTACGTGCGTATTTACGGAAATTGACGGCGTCCGACAAAAACTGTGTCTTGAGGTGCCCCACGCGACAGATGCCGATAAGAAAAAATTCCTGGAGGATCCGTCAAAGGCAACTCATTTTAATCCCGTTTTTGTGGCGGCCGAGATTCCGAGTGAGGCTAGTTTGAAGAATTGGGATAATCACCCTTTTTGGCTCGTCGCAAAAAAATCATGGCAGGGACGGGACACCTATTACCAGGAATCAATTCTATATGAAATGTTGGGGAGCAGTCATTACGCCAACGTCATTTTTGTTGAAGTACCCCGGTTGGTATTTAATCCCCACAAGACTCTTAAGGACGCAGGTTCTAAAACATTAAAGACTTGGACTTAAGTCAATTTATATACTTTGAGGAGTGTGAAATGAAAATTAGCAGCAATCGTAACCTCGTCCTATTTGCCGTGATGTTACCGGTGATGTTCTCTCTGGCGGGAGTCGCGTGTAAAAAGCGCCCGGACGGATCACGCGTGGCTTCCGACGCCGTGGCCACCGGTTCACATGACCGCTGTGTCGCTTTGCGGGGTAATGGCACCCATATGATCGCCCATTTCACGGCACTCGCGAGAATGACTCTGCGGTGGGGTGAGATTCAGGGTTTTGCCGGTGGGAGTTCCGGTACAATGACGCCGTTTCTCTATGAGAGTATTTTGATGAATCCAGCCGTTCAAGCCCTGGGTCCGGATGAGCGTCCAAAGGCTATCGCGCTACTCCTCAAATCGACATTTGGTTACGCGCTTGCGACCGCCGATTCTCCTGAATGGCAGGCCTTGACATCGGCGGGGACGATCGCGTCCAGGGTAGCGGGTTCGGGGGTTCAGGCTTTATCGTCGGCGGATTATCAGAAAGCAGCTGCGGATCTTCAGAAAATTTTAAGCAGCCCAGAAATTCGTGGGCTGATAAATCCTGAGATTCTAGGGATGCTCGCTAATGCCAGTCAGCCAGGTTACAAGGATTATCAGACAAGAGTTGACGAGGTGAAGAAAGCCGCCAAGTCCCTCACGGATCTGGACGCGTCAGATCCTGATGTGTTTTTTAGACCAGGTTTGCTGAACTTTAATCATTTCACCGACATGGTCGGCAGAGTGGGGGATTTCTATTCTGGCCGGGGTGTTCCTCAGGAGCAAATGGCTGAGTTCTTAAAAATTTGTTCCTCCGGAACTGATACGCAACTATGGGTGGACATCGCGAAAAAATCCACCGCCACTGCTACTTGCGGTGTGACGTTCCAGAAAATGGTTACTGCCTGGCGAGCGGCGCCCCCTTCAGGAGGATCACGCCTGGATGATGAACCTGGTAAAGTTGTTCCTACGATTCTGATGACGTCTGTCGTAACAAATCCGTCGGCTATCGCGAAAATGAAAGAATATGAGGTTGCTTATCATAAAGGCGCGGAACGTCATCTCGGCGTAGCGTTTGACGATGTTAAGTTTGGTTACTGGGTCTCAAAATCATTTGGCCGTGATCCAGTGGCAACCTGGAATTCGACAAATCCCGACGGACGCTCAAAAAAAGCCATCAACCTCGGCGCTCCAAAGACATGGCGTGAGGTATTGCAAAAATCTCCCCGAGAGCCATCTCTTGGAAAATATACGGAGTTCGCTGACACGGAGGCGTTTCCAGGCGCGCTATCTCTTGGTGGTTGGTCTGACCTGAGTCCTGTTCCCGTATTGAAGGCGGCTGGCTGCCGTAAAGTCATTTATCTGACCCGAAGCAGACCGGAGACTACATTCATATCTCAGGGCCTGCCATTTTCTGGAAGAAAAGCCTCGGGGCTCGCGGAAATCCTTGGTATGGGAGAGGCCGGCTATAATGACATCTTCAATCTTGACCTTCGGGAAAGTGCATTCTCTAAAGCAATCGCGGCCGCTGACGGCATTTGGTGTACGGACTGGAATCAATTTACCGCTATGCAACAGGAGCAAATCGGGGCAGAGAGCTTTGCTTCTCCTCTGATCACAAAAGATCCTGAGCTCTCCAAGTGGCCGGAGGCGCAGACGGAAGGTCCGGCGATCGTGGGATGTCGGGCTCCCGTTGTTCTCGATGATGCCTCCGGACATAGGTAAAAATTGCCCTTTGAGCCTTTTATTGGGCTGTACCCAGCGAGTGCCCGTTAACCGGGTAAAATCGGCATTCCAGCGTCGCGCTTTGTGGAAATCTCTGCCCGTTGTCCTCATCGCTAAGGCGCGTGAGAATAATAATGTAGGGAAACACAAACGCTTTCACGCAGGAGACTCTCCATGCCCCCACAAGTCACCCGAGATGATTTCGAGTTTGCTTTACGCGAGATGGGGCACAATCCGGATGATTACCGTGGCAAGCAATTAAGTATTGATGCCATGTGTGAGATTTATGATGTCGACGAGGATATTATTTTGGAAGCGATTAAGTTCCAGCATATAGACGCCCATTATGATTACCGCAAGGATACGATCTGGATCGACGCCCTTGACGCCGCTCACTTCTATTACTGCATCCGCAGCGAGGCGCATCTATACGCCGCCTGATCCCTATTCGGGGCGGGCGTAAATAAACATTTCCCGATTGCCCTGGCGTCCGGCTACCTTCGCGTCGAGCTCGCTTATTATGTGATACCCGGCCCGTGTCAAAGCATCGCGAACATCGCGCAACGCCTGCTTGCGGTCATTGTCGTCAGTGACGATGCCTCCCGCGGGCACCATGTCCCGCGGGAGCTCAAATTGTGGTTTAACGAGCAGTAATACCGTCGCTTTCGGAGCTGCCCGTTTAATGTCGGGAATCAGGCGCGCAAGTGATGTGAAACTAACATCCGCGACAACCCAATCGATTCCATGATGTAACGACGGATCAAAGTTCTTGATGTCTGTTTTCTCAATGGAGCATACACGACTGTCCTGTCTTAGCTTCCACGCAAGCTGCGCGGTGCCAACATCAAGCGCGATAACATTTGCGGCGCCATGGGACAGAACGCAATCGGTAAATCCACCTGTGCTGGCTCCTACATCCAAAACTGTTTTTCCTCTGATCAAGTTCGCGAGGTCAAGTTCCTGGATCGCCGCATTAAGCTTATCGCCGCCCCGACTTACGAATTGTCCGTTGTCTTTTAGTCTTATGGCGGCGCCCTCGGTCACCATGGTGGCAGGCTTGTCGATTCGTTGATCGTCAACTATGACTTCCGCGGCCATGATCATGGCTTTGGCTGTAGACAAGGAATCCGCGAAACCTCGCCTTACGAGGAGTTCGTCAAGGCGTGATTTCGCGGATTTAGTCATAGTTATTTCCCGGATCGCCTTACAGGTAGTAGGCCATCTTGTTACTGGAGTCACTTGTGCGAGCCACCCACGACTCGATGCGCTGTTGGCCGTCAGCAGTGAAATGATGGAAGCGGATGCCAATACCGCCGTCTTCTGCGCCTTCCCGGCGTTTGTCCGGTCCGACCTGGCGAACAATTTCGCCTTTGACTCTCACTGGTTTACTGCTGGCTCCAAGAGTAATTTGCATATCGATTGTCTCGCCGGCCGGAATATCAAGGTCTGTAGTAAGCAAAAGGCCCGTGAGACTAAGATCACCAATACCGCAGGTGTAGGACTTTTCCTGCCAGCTGAAACTTACAGAGATGGATCCAGAGACCCTTTGTTGTCCTCTTGTTTGCTTTGAGAGAAGGTTTTTGAGTTTCTCGATGAAATAATCACGGGGAAGAGGTTGCTCAACGAAAAGGTCCGCGCCGCTTTTTTTCGCCAGCTGTTTGACCTTGGGAGAGGATTGCACGCTGGTTAAGACAATAGGGATCTCGGCCCATTCTTTGACGTGCTTGACCTTCTTCACCGTCTCCAGGGCGTCAATTTTAACGTGGTCCATATTGATGACTACGAGATCAATGGCCTCTGTATTCATTGTTTTGACGAGGTCTTCATATGTGGTCGCCGTCTTGACGACGATCCCCATTTTTCGGTACCCAGCGCGATCGAGGTCGCTCGTAAGGGTTTTTTCGTCGAGAGATAGTATCGTGATCTGTGTCATACAATGCTCCTATACCGTGCGGTGCCGCCAATGGGCGGGTGAAACAGGACGCTCCCAGCCGAGGGTGGGCTCTGTTCTTGGGGGATTGTTCGGATGATCTTGCGATTGGTTTAGGGAAAATAATATAATTGCTATAAGTATCAATAAATTCAACTACTTAAATTTTGTAATCGACCTTGCCGGATGCCACTTCGGCAAGACAGTGGCCGCAAAGGCAGCCTTTCCAGCGCGCCGCCATATATCGATGCTGCTCGCTGGTGAGATGAACCTCGGAGCAGTGGCAGGCTTTGATATCGCTCGCGAGGCAGGCGAAGTCAGCGCCGCATTTTTGGCATTTGCTTGCGGGATCCGTTGAGGACGTTGATTCAGTCATGGCCCGGGATCCTCTCCAAAATCACGAAGCTCTCAATGTGGTAGGTATTGGGGAAAAAGTCCAGTGCCACGAATCGTTTAACCTCAAAACCGAATTTTACCAGAGACGAGAGATCCCGCGAGAGCGTAGTGGGGTCGCAGGACACGTAAATAATATGCCGTGGCTTAAGCTTGACCAAAGGAATTAGCGATTTGAACATCCCGGCTCGTGGCGGGTCGGCGATAACCATATCGTATCGCTCATTGGATTTTGCCGCTCGCCAGAGAAATTTCTCCGTGTCGCCCGCGGTGTAGTTGGCGTTTGGGATCTTCCCAGACGCGACGTTATGATTCGCGGTCATGATGGAGCGTTTAGAGAACTCAATGCCGTCAACCGAACGGGTGCCATCGGCTAGGGGTAGAGACAAATTTCCAGACCCACAAAATAAATCCAGAATTCTTGGTGGTTTGAACTCATCTACAGCCTCCTTGACGAGTCGGCGGACAATGTGATTATCAGGAATATTAACCTGCTGAAAGAGTCCAGCCGATGTGTGGAATGTGACGCCAAGATCCGTCTCAAACTCGACAAAAGGCGCGTTCGGAAGATCCAGTGGTCCTCCTGCCCAGGCGACACCTTGGACCGCAGCGAGCGATTTGACAATGACATCAACCGGGAAGGTTGAGTCGTCCGGATCATAAACACTGAGTAATATATGTGGCTCCGTAGTCGCCCGTGCCGGAATGTCCTGCATCTCAAACCTGAATTTTATCTCAGCCTTGACGTCCCGTGACTCAAGATGTTCTTTGAAGGAGACATTTTCCAGACGTGTTATAAAGTCATTTAAACGATCCACTGCTATGGCGCAGCGAGACACCTCGACAAAATCACGGCTTCCCCGCCGGAAGTAACCAACTGCCAGCCGCCCATCTGGGTGAATCCGTGCGCGGACAAATATCCGGTTTCGGTAACTGTTCACCGCGGGTGACGGTATTGTCTCGACTTCGATGGATTCGCCGAGTTTTCCGATTCGGGACAGAGCGTTTACGACAAATTGCTTTTTCCATGATATCTGCTGGGCGTAAGGAACCCCTTGCCATTGGCAGCCTCCGCAGCGATCAGAAACAGGACAGGGTGACGGTCCACGGTGAGGTGACGGCGTTTTTAAGCTGATCACCCTGGCCTCGTTGTAGCGGTCAGTCTCTTCTCTGACTTCGACAGTCGCGACGTCGCCCTCGATGCCATCCTCGACAAAGAAGACCTTACCATCGTGGCGCGCGACACCCTTGCCGCCAAAGGCCATGGAGTCGATCACTAAATCAAGTTCGCGGAGTGGTAGTTGGTCAGGGTTTTTGTTTTGCTTTTGCATGCTTCCTGTCGCGGGAGTGGGCAGGTTTCTTTTTTGCTTTGTTAACGAGCTCCACAGTGATGCGGACGCGTTTGTTCTCTGTCATTTGCTCCATTGGTTTAGCAAGTACAGCGGCGAGCGCAAGCCCAATTTCCCGCCCGAGGATCTGAATGACCTCGTCTTTGCTCCGGCCGGCCTTGGATAAAAGTCCAAGCACCACGTCCCTGGCAGTCGATTCGTCGTCAGAGGACACCGCGCCGGCGATGCCGGAGAGGATGTTCTTGAGAATACGGTCTCGCCGGTTTTTAAGGTCGTCTACCATTTATGCCTCTAATAAAGCCATGATTCGCTCAAAATCGAGATCGGCGTGCGTGAACAGAGCTTCTGGAGTAGGAGCGCTTGCTAGCCTAACAGTAATATCCATAGCGATTTGGCCCGGTGATCTGGCCGCGCCGGCAGATGTCGATGCTGCGGAACGAAGTTTCGTCGCGCATTCTTCTACTCGTTTCTGAGATATTGAGCCGCTGGCCTCGGCCACTCTACGGGCAACCGCGAGAATTTGTTCCTCACGTTCTACAGCGCGCAGGTTCGCGTCTGATGGAGCGCCGGCTCTGATAATGCGAATGGCCATGGTCATAAGACCTCCTGCAAGAATTATCGCATGCCGAGGCGCTTGCACACAATCGAGGCAAAAATTTCCTACCTGAATTAACCAGCCGTAATTTAAGGGCTAGGACAGGTGATTTGCCGAAGCATATCGGCAGAAATTGCCCGTATATTTTGAGAAAACCCGAGTTTTTACCGATAGATCCCACGTATGAACCTGAAAATTACATGGATGTCGCGAGTTTGTGGCGTGCTGCCACGTCGGATTTTTGTCGTTTTTTTTACCCTCATACAGCACTCCGGTATCTTCGCAAAAGGCTCAGCTCCGGTATATGAGGATCCATTTGATATCGCCGCCGGTGGAGCGTCTCTGACGAGGGCCAGTCAGGCGGGAATGATTTTCAGTAATCCCGCATTGATTCCCTACGGCAATGGATTTCACCGCTGGTTTGGCAATGAGGCGACCGTAATTGTGGGAAAAGATAGCGTTGAGTTCGCGAAAACACTTCAAAAAGGTAATAAGTCATCTACCGACACCCCGGCTGAAAAACAGGTTAAATTCATTGAACAAGTTATGAAGTCACCCATTCATGCGGGGGTTTTGAACAACTTCGCTTACATCAATAAGTATTTCGGCGTCAGCACATTTAACCGCGGCGAGGTGGACATTCAAGCCAAAAAATATGGCGACACTGGTCTGCCGGCCATCAGATTCCGGGCAGAGAGCTATCAGGGGGTTGGCGTCAGCGCAGCCTCGATGGCGTTGACCCAGGTAGTCTCAGTCGGGGCTACGGCAAAATATATTTACGCGGGAGAGCCAGATCTCGCGATCGACCTGACAGATCAGGAGGGTATCAAAAAACTGCAGTCAAAATCCGGTTTGAAATCACTGATCGCCATGAACACCGGCCTTGGCTATGACGCCGGGATGTTGATTTTTTTGCAGGGATATAATTCCGATTATCGATTAGCGCTCAAAGCTGACGACGTTGGAGGAACAAAGCTTAAAGGTGACGGGGTCCTGAAGGAATTGAAACAGGTTTACAGCATTGGTCTTGGCTACACGCTTCACAACGGTATAGACGCGATCCACCTCAGTCTTGATTACCGTGATATCCGAAAGTGCTATGATGAGGCATTATTCAAGCGTGTCCGGACGGGCGTGAAATTTATTGTTCGTAAGCATCTTGGCCTTGCCGCGGGTTATTACGACGGTTGGCCGTCCTACGGCGTGGAGCTTGATGCGTGGATCGTTCGTTTGACTGGATCCTACTATACAAGAGAACTGGGAGCTAAGCCGGGAATTGATCCCCGTAAGGTCTACGCTCTCGGATTAACGACGGGGTTTTGATTATGAGAATATCTGAGCGATGGGAACTCAAAATTTTGATGGTATTCATCATGACGATCCTTCAGTCCTGCGGCACTAAAAATCTCTTTGACTGTGACGGTGGATATGCGAGATCGAAATGTGTTCATCGCACCAAAGACGAGGATGCCCGCATAGCGCTCGACAAAGGTGACCTTGATACGGCTGTGACACTCTTGAGTGAGTTAGTGGCCGATGACCCCACAAATTATCAGCGCTATCCGTTGCTCGCCGCCGCTTACGCGGGTAAATCCGGTTTTGATATCCTGAATGTTGTTACCGCGAATTTCGGTGGAAGCAGCTCTTTGATTCAAACGATGACATCGTTCCTGCCAACGCCAATTTCCCGTGGAGCCCTATATGATCAAAGTCTGACCGACATGGATTCGAGCATTAAGACATTGACCGCGATTCCGGCGGAGCTACGTACTAGCACATCAAGTGACAAATACGCCACCAGCGCGGTGTTGCAGTTGACGCTCTATCAGGCGGCTTATGGAGTGATGCTCTTGAATAAATTTACCTACAGTACGACCGCTTATGATCCGTCTCAATTGGCCAATATGACAGCGGCTGACGCCGCGGCTATTCTCGCCGCGTTCGCCGGAGCGTCCGGCAGTTCCGGGGCCGGTAGTGCCGCAGCTAAGGCGATCGCCGCGATTCAGGCGCAACCGGGCGGTACCGACCAAGAAAAAATCGCCGCCTGGTCACAGGCGGCGAGGTAAGACTAAACAGTTATTGCGGTTGATTTTTCGCTACCAATTCGCAGGTCGCGGCTGGTCCGTCAGCTATCATACGGACGCTGCAGCGCAGGGACTTTGCCTCAACAGCGATACCATTGATGCCGCCGTTTACGGCCGCGCCATAATTTCCAAGGACTTCAATCAGCGTGTCGGCGTATTCGCTTTCGCTGGTAATTGTCTTAGGCTGTTGTGTTTCAGGGTTTATAGTCGTGAACGTGCAGCTGCCATGGAGTGATACCGGATGGAGGATTTTATCACAGCGAAGATTGGAGACACTCAGGAACGAGCTCATCGGGGTATCTCCTTTAGCGCCAAGGAGTGCCAGGGCGCTATCAACGCGTTTCGCGTCGGTGCCATCGATGCTAGTCGTAATTGGGCGCACGTATTGCTCCGTCCGCGAAAGACCTTTGGCGATAGTTGTGGTGGATTCATTTTCTTGGCCGTTTTCGCGGTCAACAATCACTTTGTGAAGAACGGCGATAGTTACGCCATTTGACGCGGTCACAAGATTAACCTCAGTCAACGCGCCGTCAACCGGACGAAGATCCTTCCTGCAAGAGACGAGATACGCGTCAAACGAGCATTTCGCGCCGTCAACGAGTACTGTGGTTTTTTCCACCATAGATCCTGTCTCGCGGTTGGCGAATGCCGTCCGCAGTGATACCACGTAGGTACCGTCTTCGTCCTTCTTCACGGTAACTTCCTCGAGTTTGCCATCAACAGGACGCATGTCCTTGCTGAAGACCATGATAGACGGCTGTGAGCTAGCCGCGCCAATGTCATTGGACTGAGTGAGGGTGGAGTGGGATGCCTGACTTCCGCAAGCGGCGACCAGGCTGAGAACTGTGGATGCGAGAGCGATTCTGTAAACATGTTTCATAAAATATTCCTTTCGGGGAATTTGGGAGAGAATTAATTTTTGGCGCAATGTACAGCGACAGAAGAGTCGTCGAGGCCTTCGACGCCGCTATTTGGGAAATTCATGGTGCCGACGAACTCAAGAGAATCATCCTGAAGCTCCGCGGAAAGAAATCCAGCGTCGCCGTCAGCGGCGCATTCAACGTAAATGCTCTGGCCTGAGATCTCAGTGCGGTATGTGCTGGCGGACTCGCAACCTGGAATCGGACGCTCAACTTGTACTTCCTCTGAGTGAATGGAGGCCGACTTCACATAGGTGATCGCCGCGTTTGTGTCGCCCGCGTTTTGTCTGACAATGAACCTCAGGTAAGGCTTGGCGGTGGCGTCAGCCAGTCCGCACACGATCAACACTGATCCAGTGTCAGAGGGGTGTGTCCGGGGTGATTGAGATGCCTGAACACCGCTGGCGGCGACAAGGCTGAGAACTGAGGATGCGAGAGCGATTCTGTAAACATGTTTCATAAAATATTCCATTCGGGGAATTATGGGTAAAACTACCGGGCCACCATGGCCTTTCGTTTTGATGTGCGGTGTTTAACAGATGTTTTTATAAACCGTTAGCATTGGCCAGCCAGTCTATTGAAAATAGTTGATACTGACCGGCCAGCCATTTTTATGAGTAAAAATATCTAGCCGAAACGAGTCGGGGCGTTACTGCGGGCAACAGGGCGAATTCGTTACGGTATGATACAATGACTCTGTTGTTTTTATTTTTTAGATATTTCAGATATTTCAGGGGAGAGACCTATGAGACAACAGTTTATATCAAAGTCACTTGTGTGCGTTTCACTTGCCGGTATGGTGCTGACCATCGGCGCGTGCGGTAAAAAGAAATCAAGCAGTGGCGGAGGCACAACAAACACCGAGACTATCAACAACGCGCTGGCGCTCGCGATTCCCGGAACATTAGCTGTGGCGTCTCCAACTGCCTCCAAGTCCGCAACCCTCCTCACCGACGATCCAGTGGATTTTTCATCGCGTAAGAATGCTAACGTCGAGCGTCTGAATTGCGCTGACGCGGCGACATGCGTCAAGACGTTCGCGCTTCCCACAGATCGCAATAATCCCACCTGTTATGGTCCAAATCTTGATTATCAAAACCATCCAAATGGCTCTCCGACAAGCGGTCAACTGCCAAGTGGGGATCTTGGGCTCTGGAGTGCTGCGGAGTCGACCGGTGAGGCCTGTGTAGCCGCGAAGATGAATACGGAAGTAGAGAATGTTGCGGCTTACGCGACACTCGCGATGGATATGACATCAATGGTTTTCGGCGCCGCCAATCTGGCTGGCAAGAGCCTGCCCGCGGTTGGGGCTACTGAGGATTTTAAGAGCGCGGTTACCGATAAAATGACTGGTCAGAATATTGGCGGAACCATAGATACCGCGACCGTTACCCGCAATGATGATTCTGGTGGGCGCCCGAAATACACAACAACACTAAAAATTACTCCCGCGACGGCCGGTACTGTGACATCGATGACTGTTGTCTTGACCCACATCGCTCTTGATGACACCAACGCCACATACAAGGGCCGCATGAAGGTTTACTTAGCTGAAACTGGCGCAAAAAAAGCAAAGGGCATATCTCTACATTATAATCGAGCGTCCTCGACATCGTTGAAGTACGCGGTGAGAAGCCGCGAAAGCAGTGATTCGGCGATTACAATCGATACCTTGTTTGATTCGACAGGAGATGTGATTTATCCAACTGGCAGCGCCAACGACGGATACAAATGGGGTATATTTGATCTCGATCCTCAAACTGGCCTTGGGAAAGTTGCGTATCTCTGGGTCGCTGGCTTCCCAACAGAAAACACCCGCTCATTTTACGCTGAGACCAGCGCCAGTGGGGCGGATATCGTCGGTAAAGGGTATTTCGGCTTTGGGGACGCCCTGAGCAACATCACAACCAGCAATTATCAGACAAAATGGCTTGATCGCATGATCTGTAACTGGGCTGGGCCAAGCAATAATCACACGGGTGTGGCGAAGGCGCAGAAGCAGGAAATCAAACAAACTGGTGGTCTTGGAACGTTCGCCTCGACGTCGTCGGCGATTACTTACGCTCCCGCCAATAGTTGTGTCGGAGACGGCTCTTTTGCCGGTAAGTTGACGACCGCGACCAGCTATACAACGTTTGGAACAACATCTGACCTGGTAACGCTAAGCGCGGAGTCATTTACGATTCCCGCGGCGCCTAACGCTATTTAAGGGTCTTGGTTGATTAGCGAATCGAGCCTGAACAGATTTTAGCGATTTTTAGTTCTTGAATGACGGCCCGCAGTAAATTTGCGGGTTCGTCATCTCCCACCAACGCGGCCCGCATCAAGGGCAATCCAATTCCGACCATGTTCGCCCCAATATAAAGCGCTTTGAGAGCGGTCAGGCCATCGCGGATTCCGCCAGTGGCAATAATCTGAGCGTCCGGGATTTCTCTGCGTAATGACGAGACAGCCTCAGCGGTGGGGATTCCCCAGTCGCGGAAAATCTCGCCACGTCTTCGGATCAGAGAGTCATCAGAGCGAAGTCCCTCGATATGAGCCCAGCTCGTGCCGCCGGATCCGCCGACATCAAAATACTTCACGCCGCGGTCATTGAGAGCTTTCGCGGTGGCGACATCAAGTCCGGCGCCGACTTCTTTGACAATGACCTGGACGGCGAGAGAGGCGCTGACGTTGGCGATTTTATCGAGGAGTCCACGGAAGTCGCGGTCTCCCTCCTCCTGGATCAGTTCCTGGAGGACATTCACGTGGATCGCGAGCGCGTCAGCGTTGATCATCTCGACCGCGCGCTTACATAGATCGAGGTAATTGGCCTCACGGAGCTGACCAATGCCAATATTTCCGATCAGAAACAAGTCCTTAAATTTATCTTTAAGTTTAAAGATCCCCGCGTGCTCGGGATTCTCAAGAGCCATGCGTTGCGACCCCACGCCCATTGGTACGCCACATTGGGATGCAGCGCGGGCAAGGCGCTCATTGATCAGGGTGCCACGGGCGACACCGCCCGTCATGCCGGTAATCAGTATAGGCGCGGAAAATGTCCGGCCCATAAATGTGGTCGAAGTAGAGACATCATTCCACGCGACTTCAGGCAAAGCGACAACAGGAAGCGTCACGGCGTCAAAGCCGTTTTTTTTCCCGGAATGCTCCACATCCTCAGTGGCACACAGATCGATATGCTGACCTTTGCGGAGGCCGTGAAGTAAATCAAGCGCCACAGCGAGACTCGACTCAGCGAACTGGATGAGCTGGTTATCAGCGCTCTTGATGGCGATTTTGTATTGTTTAGTGCCGGTACTGATCACCGCAGACGTTGGTGCCGGCTGTGATTTGATGCCATCTGACCACTCCACGCGGGCGTGCGTCGCGGACATCCCGGTCACAAAACCCGGGTGCCCACCAGCCACAACCGGCAATGGAGGGTTTAGCTTAATCATGCTCGCTTGCTATTGTTCCTGCGATTGTTCCTGCTATTGCTCTCGGGCGCGCTCTCTAACTCAGTGGATACGCGGCCTGGTTTTTTGGCCTTGCGGTAGATAACCAGGAGGTGACCGATTTTTTGGATCACTTCGGCTTTTGTTTGAGCCATGAGCTCGCCTACGGTATTGAGAAACTCTTCTTGATTCTCAGCGGGAACCTTCACTTTGATCAGCTCGTGATCCTCAAGTGCCTTATCAGTTGTTTTGATAATAGAGTCAGAAACACCTTCTTTGCCGAGCCTGACGACAGGGGAGAGGTTGTGGGCTTTGCCGCGGAGAAATGAACGTTGCTTTGGAGTTAATGACATTTGAGTTATCCTGAGTAAAGTCGTGCGCTGTTTCGATGCTATGTGAAAACAAACTGTTTAAGGCTTAGGCATGTATCACGGGGCGGGGCACGTTATCAATAAAAATAGCGGGGTTTTAAGGTTTTTTGTTGGCAAATTTAATAAAATATATCGCATGCTTTAGTCTTTTTATCCCTGGAGGGGGGTGCATCTCTTTGGCCGCTGGCAAGGGAGCTACATCGCCAGAGGCGATAAAATGGTCTTTGGTGAAGTCTTATCCCCACGATAAGGAGGCATTTACCCAAGGACTTGAGGTCTGGGACGGACGCCACTTCCTTGAAAGTACAGGGCAATATGGCCGAAGCGAGGTTCGGCGAGTCGAAATTTCCACAGGCAAGGTCGTCGCCAGCACACTACTCGACCCCAAATATTTTGGCGAGGGCATCGTACGTCTTGGGGGCGATATCTACCAACTGACGTGGCGGGAGGGACAGGTCTTAAAATGGACCTTTCAGGGCAAAAAGGGCTTTGAGCAGAAGGCCACTGCACCCTGGTCCGGTGAGGGATGGGGCGCGACCAAAGGACCTTCTGGCAGTATCTGGGCCAGCAATGGCTCAGACGAATTATCTGAGGTGGATCCAAAGACATTCAAAGTCAAACGAACCCTTAAGGTTACGTTGTCCGGTCAGGCCATGGACCGCATCAATGAGCTTGAGTTTGTCGGCGGTAAAATATTCGCCAACGTCTGGATGACGACGATGATTGTCAGAATTGATCCCAAGTCTGGCGTCATCGACGGGATTATGGATATGAGCTCGCTTGTGCCAGCGGGTCTGCCTCAGGACGCGGTGCTCAATGGCATCGCGTGGGACGAGGGTAAAAAACGGCTCTATGTTACGGGAAAGCTCTGGCCAAAAGTATTTGAATTGGAGCTTGGGCGATGAGTGTTCGGCTGCAGATCGCCAGACGCTTCTGGAAGCGGATCGTTATTTTTTTCGCCGAACCGTCAGCTCAAGGTTAAACGGCGCGAGGAGTTTTTGGATCGAGCTAAATGTGGGGTTGCCCACCCCACGCTCAAAATCCACCAATACCTTGTGATTTACTTTTGTGGCTTTGGCGTAGTCAGTCTGAGATCGGCCGGCGATTTTACGCATGAGTTTAAGCGCCTCAACAACACTTAGTGACCCACTGTCGACTTGTTCATAAAATTTCTCTCTTAGTTCTGAAATTTTCGCGTCATTCATTTAAGCATCCTCTCTACGGTCGCGATCCTATCAACGCATGCCTCGGTCACTGCTGCGGGCGTTTTAAATTTTGTCAAAAGCTCAGGAAGTTTTCTGACTTTAACCGCGAGGGATTTTAGTTCTTTTATGCTGTGCGCTGAGAGTATTTTCTTCTGAATAAGATGCGCCAACACTTTATGCCAATCCGGAAAGCCGATGCCTTCCTCGACTTGCCATCTTGATGAGCGTCGGATTCCGGATGGATCAAGAAACATAGGAGCGAAATCATATAGCGGCGCGAGACGAATCGTGCCATCAGGGAGCTTTAATAGAGCTGTGTTGCGGGCGTGATTATCGGTGCTTCCCAACGCCACGTTAAGAACATCCCGCTTAACATATTCGATCACATCTGCCTCGGGATTTGAGGAGTATTTGTGTATCGCTTCGACTAAGACTTCATGAGACATGTTGGCACCAAACTGAGCTATCCCGGCCGCGGCGTAAAGGCTTTCAAATCCCTGGTAGAGAGTTTTATTTCCCATTTTTACGCGGTCAAACCTGGGGATAAACAGGCAGTCTTCTTTCCACTCCAGAGGCCCATAAACATCAATTCCGAACGCGGCGGCTACTTGATAGTAGCTGGCTTCCGCTTTCAAAATCAGGCAGTCAGTCTTTGACCTGTTGCCACGCGGAAATTTAACGATCCAGAAATTTTTGGTCTCTGAATCGGGCAGGGCGCCATCACTATGCCATTTGCCGTTTTGAGACTCTCTCAATAGATATTTTGGCGCGTCTCCGCCGGCGCCGGAGCTACCTGAGACGGGAGCACCAGCGCGATAGGCATAGTCAATAAACTCTTCCTGTCTTTTTATGATTTCGCTTTTGTTAAAGCCCGGATGTGCAACAGGAGGCACTTCGCTGTCTGGCGTCCGTACCCTAACATTGCCAGGGGGATTGCCTGCGCCCTGACAGAGTAATTGCCAGTCGCTGCTTGGTGTATTGGGTAAGGCAAGTCTTGTTTCCCATGCTCTCCGGGCCGCTCCAGAAGGGATCATATCCAGCAAAAAGGGGCACCATTCAGGCGAGTTGAAGAGCTCATAGGAAACGGGGTAGCGGACCGAAACGGCTGACCTGTCATGTCGGCCCCAAAGATCCTCGTTTTGGTCAAGAAATGAGGGTGCGTATTCAAAAGATGTCGGAGCGGAGACGCCTGCGCTCTCGGTGGCAAGTAATTTGACCTTGCCGCAGGTTTGCCATGATCCGTTAAGGTTTATTTCGAGATCGCAGTATTTGGCCATGAAACCCCTCCCATACACCCATATAAGGGTATAATATAGGTTATTTCATGTCAATTAAAACCCATATAAGGGCTTATCGGCAATTTTGATCCGTAGAGCCATCTTAGCTCGCCGAAAGCTGCCACGCCACGATTACAGCCAATACCATTCGGTACCAGCCAAATGGTTGAAGCCCGTGTTTACTCAGCCAGGCGATCAGGCCTTTAACGCAGAAAAACGCCGATATGGCGGCCACGAAGAGTCCGACACCCATAGCGTCATAGCCGATGTAATTAACGAGGTGGTGACCCTCCTTGACGGTTTTAAACGCTGTTGCGGCGAGCAACGTGGGAAGTCCCAGTAAAAAAGAAAACTCAGCGGCTGCCACAGGAGATAATCCTACCCATTGGCCTCCGAGAATGGTCATCATGGAGCGTGACGTGCCTGGCCACATTGCAACGCATTGCAGCAATCCGATTTTCACGGCGTCGCGGACATCGAGGTTATCGATGGAGTGGCCGTAGTTTCGTCTTTTTTGCGCGAGTCGGGAGCGGTCCCAGAGGATCATCACGACGCCGCCCAGGGCCAGTGCGAAAACCGTAGGCCATTCCTGCTGGAGATAAGTTTTGATGATTTTGTGAAGCAGAAGACCAATCACCATCGCCGGGATGAATGCCGCTGTGACGTTGATAAGTAGTTTGCGCCCTTCGCGGCTTTTACCCATTGCGCCGCGAAACATGAGTTTAACCTGGTCTATATAGGCATAGAGCACCGCGATGATGGCGCCGCTTTGGATTACGATCTCAAATGCCTCGATGGCGTCCTTTTGATCCTGAGTAAACGCGCCGTTACCGCGCAGGCCAAGCCACTTATCAACCAGGATCAAATGTCCTGTGGAAGATACCGGCAGGTATTCTGTGACGCCCTCGACCAGTCCAAGGATGGCAGCTTGTGAGAGAGACATGATGCTATCCATGGATAAGATCCTTTCGCGTCATTGAGAGCGGGTATTCTATATACGGCATATAGCATAGTCTAATTAATTCTAAATCAGAAAACAAAAAACCCGGGATCTTGCGATCCCGGGGTCTTTGTCTGTAGAAGCGTTGGCCGAAGCCAGCGAATTACATAGAGGCTGTTACACCGAGGTTGAAGCCAGTTGCAGCAACTTTGTTGCTTGTGCTTGCGTCAACGGTTTCTGTCGTGTTGGAGCTGGTGTAAACAGCGTGGAGACGGCAGTTAGCATCGAGTTTGTGCTCAACGCCGAGTGCCATTTGAGTTTGCTTCTCGTCGCCTTTGTTCGCGTCAGCGCTAAGTTTGGAGTTGTCCATCGCTACTTTGAAGAATGGAGTTGTGCTGCCAAGTGGGTATTTGACCTGAGCGATCATGGAAGTGTATTTCTTGTCTTTGGTTGTAGTCGGTACTTTTGTCTTGTTTACAGTTACAGAGTCGTACTCAAGATCAACGGTCGCGCCGCCAGCATCAACTTGTACACCAGCGCCCAATTGTGTTTGGTAGCCGTTACCAGAGTTGACAGTATCTTCACCAGCGTCATACATACCATTAAAGTTCGCGTCTTTGTAACCAGAAGAACCCGCTGTTTTCACCATTGTGTAGGTGATGAGTGGGCGGATCATCTTGTTGATTTCGCCGCGGTATTGAACTGCGGTTGAGAGGCCACCTTTTGACTCAAAAGTGTAATCGTCAGCAGACTTAACGCCTTGGAGAGCCTGGATCGCGATGCTGTGATCACCGAAAGAAAGGTCGATCTCAGCGCCGTTTGCGTTGTCTGGATGCATGCCGCCAGCCATTGAGACCATATACTGGTCAGTTGTGTCTGAGTCTCTTTCCCAGCTTTGAGCAAGGAGACGCATGCGACCAAAAGTTGCGGACACCATGTCGCTGAACTTGTGGTTGATGGTTGCGATATCGAGTTCATTCTGGTCAGCAAAGTACCTTAGAGCCATGGTGTCGCCGCCACGAGTTCCGGTCAATGTGAACTGAGCACGATTCAACACGATTTCTGAAGATTTCGCTGTTGTTTTAGGTGCTGAGCCTTCTGTGGTGTCTGTGCTGGACTGAACTGCGTCCATACGGATTTTGCCACTTACGCCCCAGTTAGCTTTCGCGTCTTCAGCAGCTGCAGCAGATGCAAATCCAGCAACAACGCCTACTACTAATAAATTCTTAACGATCATGAAATAATCCTCCGATAAAGGTTTGGTTTGGAACCTTATAGAAATTGTAACAGGTGGAAAAAACAAAAGTCCAGAAATTGTGGCCATAGTGGCGGGGGAGTATGTGCGAATGTTTAAAAAACGCACAGTTTGGTTTTAATAGATTCATAAGATTTTTTGTCGACAGATTGCAGTCAACCTTTGTCAGCTCTTGCGTTTTACAGAGAGCGTCAGCCTGAAAATCGCGACGGGCTCGTCGCCATACTTTTTGGGCACCAAGGCTTTGATCTCCACAGTCGTTTCTTGCCGCTCTGGCGACTCGGTCACACGTTTAATCAGTTCCGCTACATCTTGGCCACTCTTTGAGACGAAGTGAACGTCTCCGTCAGCCCGCTTCAGGAACTGGGCTGACATATCTTTGAAGACAAATGACGCTTTCAGCCCTTCCTTCGCCATTAAGTTCATAAACAGGAGTCCTCCGGCCAAGTCGGCACCGATGGCTAATGTTCCGAAGTACATACTCTTTAGGTGATTTCTTGTACGGCGGTTCAAGGGAATAACGATTTCAGTATGCTCAATCCCAATGGCGACAACGGATGGGTTCACAAACCAGATCAGGGGGATTTGAAGGAACCCGAAGGCGCGGACTTTGAGGGTTTCTTTGATTTGCCCGAGCTTATTCATTTAATGGGCGGCCTCGTATTTGAGGGTGAACGTCGGTGGTGTCATGGTCTCGGTCCCGTTGTCAGCGATATTAACCGTTTCACCCCAGGCAATCTTGATGGTCAGCACTTGTTCCTTGTTTTTTGTGACGACGTAACTGTCATCAAGTTGAAGATCACCCGACGATAGTGCCAGTGTGGAGCTCGTGCCGCTTTTGCTGGTGACGACAATGGTAGGGTCAAATTGAATTAACGCGGACACATAAGTAGTCCCGTTATGTTCAGTCATATTCGCGTTGCTGAATACAAGCTGTCCGCGGTCGATGATTTTTAATGTCTTTGGGTCTCCCGTATAAAGGCTGACAGCTTTACCAGCCGAGTCTGTCAGCGTGACGCCATTAAATAAATAGGTCTGACTCCTCGGGGCGCTATTGCCATCGGCTCCCGCGGGCGGTGAGTGGATGCCGAACATGCGAACCTTAAACGACGATGTGGATGTGGTGCTGACTCCGCACCCTGAGGCCGTGAGGCACACGAAAGCCAAAAGAGTAACTCGTAACATCGACGGATCCTCCGCTTTGAAGACGGGGTTTTACCCAAAAGACAATTAACCAAATGACATCGCTATGATCGGGTTATTGGTGATTTGGTTTAGCCGGGCGTGTCTATGCAACCTTTGCCCAGCGTATAACTATTCGATATCATTGGGGTTCAATTTAAGTTTCGGTAACTCCTAAATCCCAGACCTGATTCAGCCGATTGTTAAATCGGTACGGGGGTTTAGGGATGCTTTTTGATTTCAAAATAATCGTTCTCGTGTTGGCGCTCACTGCTTGCCAAAAGGCAAACAAGGCGTCAACGGATGGAACTGATTATCCTCACCCTAATTCCCCAACCGGTGGAATGACGAATGTTAAGCCCGCCACTGTCAAAACAGTCTCCAAGGCCGTCTCTGCCACTGAGGCGACGGTATTAACTCTCGGCAGCACGACAGTGACGATTCCAGCAGGTGCGATTGATGTGGCTACGACTGCATCGCTCACTTCATACGGAGGCGTGTTTTTGAACTCAGGTACGATCACGATGGTTTCTGAGCCCGTTTTGCTCGATATCGTGGACATGGTGGGCGAGGATATTGAACGCTCGTCGGTTCACCGGGATATCACGGTAGAGATCGAGTCGGCAACAAAAGTTACGCGAAGCAAACTTGCTCTTATGTTTCACGAGAATGGCGGGCTCGCGACAGCCGCTAAGACCGGTATCAAACAGGCGATACTCGCGTCAGAGCTGGTCGCGACCGCAGGTGGCAAATACAAGGCAAGCTTTGTAATTCGTCCGCCGCGGATGGCGATGGTTATGGCGACAACCGGTGGCGCGCTTCCTGTGGGTTATGACGAATTTATATCGCCCCCCGTAGACGTCACGGTACTTGCGGGAACCGCGAACAGCCCTAGTTCCGTAACTCTGACTTGGAAGGCCGACGCGACTCTGGATCATACCTTTGCGGTTGTTACAGCCGCGGGAAGTTCTCAAGTGGGCGCGTGTACTACAGACAATGTCGTCACCACTACATATGACGAGGCGACGCTTACATACACATACCCGGTGTCCGCGTTGTCAGATGGCGTAAACTATACGTTCAAGGTTTGCGGCGCGTCATTTCGAGATCCGGTTGATTTTTCTCCTGGGGTGTCAGTTGTTGTCGCAACACCCGCGCGGGCTGTCGCTATTTTGACAAATGCTCCCACAGGTACGAGTAATCTCACGGCACTTAATGTTACTGTTGGCGGTACCGGCGTCACTGAATATAAATACGCGCTGCTTAGCGGTGCCGCCGATTGTACCGGCGCTACCTACTCCAGCTGGACTCCTGTGGCGACACACATTACAAACGCCCTGCCGGGCTCCGGTAGTGAGATCTTGTGTGTGCTTGGGAGGATTGACTCCACAAATGAGCAGCTAACTCCGACAACAAGTGCCTGGACTATCGACCTCATTCCTCCGGTGTTCACATCAATCTCGTTGATTGGTGACGCGACGGATCTTTATGTTAACAGCGCCGAGAAGGTTAACACTACTGACATAGTCGGTAGTCTTGCGGCGACAGGTAACGATGGAGCTAATTACGCCGTGGCGGCCAGCGCGACATCGTGCGGTGGCCCGTTGAACTATGCCGCGGCGGTATCAATCAGCTCTGACCTTGCCGCGGTAAGCGATGGAACATACAAAGTCTGCGTTCAGCTTTACGATTACGCCGGTAATATAACTTACGGATCAAGCTCTGCCTTTACAGTTGATTACACAGCTCCAGTATTTACGTCGTTATCGCTCGCAAATGACGCCGCCGATGGATTCATAAATAACTCAGAGAAAAGTCTGACGAACGCATTAACCTCAGCGGCGGCCGGAAGCGGTTTCGCAAGCGCCAATTATGTCGCGGCTCTCTCTAGCGTGACCTGTGACGGGGCATTGACATACAGCGTGATTATTCCCAATAACAATGACGCAGCTCTGTCCAGCGACGCTACATATAAGGTCTGCGCGCAGCTGGTGGATCCGGCTGGTAACAAGACATATGGTGGCAGCGCGAACATTATTCGCAAGACTACGCTGCCGGCCTTTACATCTTTGGCTCTTGGTCCTGATGTGACGGATACTTATCTGAGCATTGCCGATCACGCGTTCTCAAATCCGCTTGCCGCGGCGCTTGTGGGCGCTAACTATGACACCGCCGCATACAGCGTTCAGACGTCCGGTACAACCTGTGATGGCCTGTTGACATACGGTGCCGTTCCGACCGACAGTGCCGCGGCGATCAATACCAATAATCAGACCTACAAAGTTTGCGTCAAGCTTGCCGATAGCGCTGGCAATACGCCAACTTATGGGGCGACTTCAAATTTCACGGCTTTGATAACGCAACCGACTTGTACGTCCGTGACTCTGAGTGGTGATGTTCTGGATAGTTATCTTAACTCCACTGAGCGCCTTAATACGACGGCGGTCGTATCAGGCGCGGCCGGGGCAAGTAGCGCGGTTTCAGCGACAAACTACAGCGTGGTCGCGTCAGGGGCGGTGTGTGACGCGACTCAGACTTTCGTGGCGACCGCTCCTAAGTCTAACGATGCCGCGTTTGCTGTGAATGGCGCCTATAAGGTATGCGCCCGCGTAGCGGATGCCGCCGCGCAGTACGGTTATTGCGCATCCGCAAATTTTACCGTTAATGCCAATTTGATTACATTTACGTCAATTGATCTGTCGGGTCCTGCGACCGATACATATATAAACGCCGCGGAACATTCCGCCAATACGGCCATTGCCGGGAATCTTGTCGGTCTTAATTACGACACCGCTCAGTACGCGGTCGCTACGTCTGCCACCACCTGTGATGCTGGCGTCACCTACGGTGCCTCAGTGCCGCTCGCCAATGACGCCGGTATATCGAGTGACGGCACGTCTTATAGAGTCTGCGTGGAATTATCTGACGTCGCTGGTAACCCTAAAGCCTACGGATCATCAGCGACCTTCATCTTTGATGCCACGGCTCCGGTATTTACCTCTATTGATTTGGTAAACGCGGCGACCGACACGTACATCAATCAGTCTGAGCATTTGCTGACGACGGCAGTGGCAGGCAATCTCGTGGCAGCTGGACAGTCCACGACTCAGTACGCCTTGGTGACCTCAGCGACGACATGTGGTATGCCGCTCGCATGGGTCAACACCATCGCTCAGGCCAATGACGTGCTCTTTACGGCGGTCGGGACATATAAAATCTGTGTCCAATTAACTGACGTGGCCGGCAACATCACCTACGGCAACTCATCGACGATTAACTTCGATAACGTACTGCCGATCTTCACCTCAATCGCTTTAGCAAACGACGCAGCCGACACTTATGTCAATACCGCCGACTCCGGCAGCGGCTCGGTAATGGTGGATACTCTGGTGGCAAGCGGCCAGGACGCGACCAAGTATAAACTCGCCACTAACGCGTCCACCTGCTC
>CANILH010000041.1 GCA_947468665.1 Oligoflexales bacterium
GCTCCACAACAGGAGGCTCCACAACAGGAGGCTCCACAACAGGAGGCTCCACAACAGGAGGCTCCACAACAGGAGGCTCCACAACAGGAAGCTCCACAACCGGTTCGACTTGCCTGGGTGTGGGCAGCGCGACAACAGGCTGTGGCGTGTAGGGCATTTTAAACTGCCCGAGTTAATTGTTGCGAAAAAAACATTCACGGACCATTTAAACGGCCCGTGAATTTTATTTTGTCAAATAATTCTGGGTGGTTAAGATATAGTTGGCGCGTAACAGTGGGTTGAGAAAAACAACTACGGTAAAAAATACATGGGCGTTCAAAGGGCGACATTTTTGATCGATCATCTCGGAGCTGTTGCTTATGTATGGCCCAAAGTCTCAGTTGATGGACACACCGAGCAAGTGCTGGAAGAACTCGCGCGTTTAGGATAAACCGCGAAAATCCCAGATAATTCTCTTGGATCCTATTTAGAAGCCAAGTGTTGCGTCGTTATTGTTTTTTGCGCAACCCTGGGCAGGTTTTTCCATCGAGGCCGTATTTTCGCGTGTCGTTTTGTAGGTTGCCAGCGTCATAGATCGCTGACTCATTGAAGTATCCTTCCTGAAAATAACGCGCCTCGCCGTGGAGTTTTCCTTTGCTGTAGTGCACGTCAAGGATCTTCAGATACGGCAGTTCGCCGTAATCGATCTTGTCATGGTCATCAATACGCCGGCCATAAATTCTGATGCGCGTTAAACTGCCTGTCTGGTCGCACTCCCTGGACTCCGTCACAAAGCCGTTATTGAAGGTTAGAATCTCGTACTTTTTGTCTGTGTGCACTATGCGTGCTGCTTTTATGGCGCCTTTCTGTGGATCAATGACAACTTGCCGCGGACTTGACCAGTTACAGGTTATGTCTTTGATGTAAGTTTCAATTTTTGACTCGATGCCGTGGCTGCTGAGGTAACTGGGGCATTCGCTCGTAATGTCTTCTTTCTGGCCTCTACGATCGATGAGCCACTTAAGATAACCATTTTCGAAGAAACGGGTTTCGTTGTCTCCGGTTTTTATTTCACCGGTGAGAATCCCGTCGGTTAGCGTACCATCAATAAAGGGATAAGAGGCACCTGCAACTTTGTTTTGAAATCGGTTGAAGTGACCATTGACGCGGCCGTCTTTGTGCTGGAACTCAGTTAAATTGCGAGATGGTTGGCCAACAATAGCGCTGCCGTTAGCGACGCCATTTAGATAGTTCACTTTCGCCGCCTCCCTGAACCAATTATCAGGGTCTACCCATTGGGAGACAAACTCGCTTGTGCCTTGTAAGATCCCACTCTTGCAGCTTAGGGTCATCGTGACTCTGCCATTTTTATCATAGTACGTTTTGCTACCGTCCGTCTTGCATGCTGCGTTGGCAGAGAGGAGGTCGGTAGCGCCACGAGCCATTTGCACTGTTCGCGTTGCCTCAGCGCAGTGTTCTGTTTTTGGATCTGGGTTTTGGGTGAAAAAGCGACAAATGTTGTCTTTTGCGATGTCGGCCTCTGCCCAAGACTTATTGCTAACGCTTTCACGCAGCAAGTTATAGCAGGCTCCCCAGTACAAGTCTGTCATTTGCTTAGGGCTACTGAGGCAAATGGAGCGAAAAATGGACTGTGCCATGACTGGGTCTTTTGATCGATTGATGTCAGCGAGCGCATAGCAAACGTGGGCCGTTTTATTTGCTTTGCATTCGCTCTCTAGTGCGTTCAAATATTCCGTATTGAATTTATTGTACTGCTCCGAAATCTCGTACCTGGGAGATGGTCGATAAAATGCCTGACAGGTTTCGATAGTGTATTTTTTGCAGAGAGTCATGGCCTTTGCTAACGCCTCTTTAAGCTTTCCTGCCTGTATGATCGGCTTCACAATTTGGACACATTCGAAACCGTCACCTTGGGGTTCGCACTGGGGTGCGTTCTCTACCGGTAGATTTTTGACGGTGTTGGCTGGGGAGGCACAGGCCTCGGGATAGCCTGTGACGCAGGCGATTTTATGCGTTAAGGCTGAGGAGCCGTCACTAATTGGTCCTCCAAATCTTAGATCTGGTGAGCAGAACTTACCTCCGTAGGTTGCACACATATCGCAAGCTTTGCCGCCAAGGTAAAAACATCGTTGCTTGGCGTCCGGCTCCGCCTTAAGACCTATTTCGGCATAAAATTTCTTGCAGGCAGCTTTGTCTCCGGTTCGACAATTTTGCTGCAGCCGAAGGATGGCTTTAGGAACTTTGGATTTTTCGGTTGTGCAAAAAATAGGACAGTCGACCTGTTGGCATTTATTTCGCAAATCTGCGTCCATTTTTTTGCCGGAGTCTGTATTTGGATCTGCGTACGCCCACACAGCGAAGGCATAGCCTCCATCTGTAAGTTGTTTACAATTTAATGCTTGGGCCGTCGAAGAGACGATGCTGGCTAAGCCTAATGTCACGGCGAATAAATGCAGATATGTCTTCATGAAATTTAACTCCTCTAGCTAAACCGTCGTTGATTTTGGTGCTTTCAAACCACTCGAGCGAAGCGCCGCGCTGCCTGGGCGACCTTTGTCTTATTTGTTTGAACGTTGCCGCAAATGGTCTCAATAGCATTGAGAGTTCTTGACCCTGCACTCGTAGGCAAGATGGGAGGTGTCATCGAGGTTGTCAGTGGGTTTAGCAGCTGGTCGTAAAATCCCCCGGCATGCGCTGTTTCGGGATATAAGTCGGGGCTAAGTTAAATAATAGCACAATCATCCCCCGTAAAGCTTGTGTGAGGATAAAATTTCAACCCGTCACTTGCCCGTCCATACAAGCCGTCCAGGAAAATCATATGTAAATGAGGATTCAAAACTAGACTTGACCCAAATAGCTGCACAAAGGCCACCGCCCCAGCCGACGGGGCATCGACCTTAGCGCGCTCCTCGTACGACAGCGTATAATTCTCATAAAAATTCGCGATGACTCCGGTCATAGCACTCATCACATCGGTAAATAAATCCGTGTCGCGAGAAAGCCAATAACGTATATCAAAACACGATCACCGAGCGGATGCTTTTGCCCTCGTGCATGTACTCAAAAGCCTTATTGATGTCTTTAAGCGGGAGTGTGTAGGTCACCATATCGTCGATGTTGATTTGACCGTTCATGTACTGCTCCACATAACCCGGCAGTTCCGTGCGTCCCTTGACGCCGCCGAAGGCCGTACCTTTCCAGACCCGGCCCGTTACGAGCTGAAACGGTCTGGTGGAAATTTCTTGTCCGGCACCAGCGACGCCGATGATGATCGATTGCCCCCAGCCGCGGTGGGCACACTCGAGAGCCGCCCGCATGAGCTCTACGCTACCAACGCACTCAAAAGAAAAATCAACGCCCCACTCCGTCATCTCAACGATGACCTGCTGGACGGGTTTATTCAATGTCTTTGGATTCACAAAATCGGTGGCACCAAACTTTTTGGCCATCTCCCATTTCGCGTCGTTGGTATCAATAGCGATGATGCGGGAGGCGCCCGCCATCTTGGCTCCCTGAATAACCGAGAGGCCGATACCACCCAGGCCAAACACAGCAACGGTGGCGCCCTTCTCGACTTTCGCAGTATTAAGAACTGCGCCTATGCCGGTCGTCACACCGCACCCCAGAAGACAAACCTTATCAAGTGGTGCTTTGGGATTGATCTTAGCGAGAGCGATTTCCGGTACGACGGTATATTCCGCGAACGTTGAGCAGCCCATGTAGTGAAAAATCGGCTTGCCGTCTTTAGAGAAGCGGCTGGTGCCGTCAGGCATGAGGCCTTTACCCTGTGTGGCACGGATTTTAACGCAGAGATTAGTTTTGCCGGAGAGACAAAATTTGCACTCCCGACATTCCGGCGTATAAAGCGGAATCACGTGATCACCTTTTTGGAGGCTTTTTACACCCTCCCCTACGGCCTCAACGATGCCGCCACCCTCGTGTCCGAGGATTACCGGAAACAGCCCCTCAGGATCCGCTCCGGACAGCGTAAATGCGTCCGTGTGGCAGACTCCGGTGGCGATCATCTTAACCAGAACCTCACCCGCTTTGGGCGGAGCGAGATCAATATCCTCAATAGAGAGTGGCTTCCCGGGACCCCAGGCAACAGCGGCTTTGATTTTCATGAATAGGGACGTCCTTTAGAGAAAACCTCAGAGCATATTGAGGGGCTCTTCAAGGAAGCCCACCAATGTCTGAAGAAATTGCGCGCCCATGACACCGTCGATCACCCGGTGATCACAGCTCATGGTCATTTTCATACGTGGCTGAACAACAACCTGACCCTTGGCGTCGACGCCTGGAGTTGGGATCGTAGCTCCCACCGCCAAAATAGCTGCCTGGGGCGGATTGATGATCGCCGTAAACTGCTCGATGCCAAACATGCCAAGATTTGAGATCGTGAATGTGCCGCCCGCGTAATCCTCGTTGGAGAGTTTGCCGTCTTTGGCTTTGCCTGCGAGCTCCCGCGATAACTTGGCGATGTCGCGGATATTTAGCTGATCTGTGTGACGGATGACAGGCGTTACAAGTCCCGTCGGAAGAGCGACAGCCATGGCCACGTGGACATTGCCGTACTCAATAATGGACTCACCCTGCCAGGACGCGTTGATACCAGGATGCTGGGCCAAAGCTTTTGCCACGGACAAAATCACGAGATCATTAACGCTGACCTTAACGCCGGTCTTCTCGGCTTCTTTATTGAGACGGACGCGCCAGTCATTCATACGACTCATATCGGCCGACACTGTCAGATAGAAGTGCGGAGCGTCGTTTTTACCGGCAAGCAAACGCTTGGCGATGGTTTTGCGCATCATACTGTTTGGAATGACACGATCTTCGCCCGTGCGGACGGTTCGCGACATCGAGGAACCAGCAGCGGCACCTTCAAGATCTTTTGCCACAACGCGGCCAGAGGGACCTGAGCCCGTCACGGTGGCGATATTGATTCCTTTGTCAGCGGCGATTTTCTTGGCGAGTGGTGACGCTTTTACGCGGCCAGTTGCCACGGGTTGAGCCTGTGAAGATGCTGACGCAGCAGCTGACGCAGCAGCTGGAGCTTTTGCGGCAGCCGCCGGAGCTGGCTTTTTATCAGCTGGTTTCGCGCCGGCAGTAGCTTTTGCGATCAGCTCATCAAGATTATAACTTTCGCCTTTTTTGCCAATCACGCACATTGGCGCGTTAAGTGGAGCCGACTTGTGGGGCTCCAAAAGAATCTTCAGTACGACACCTTCCGCCGAGGACGCGAACGCCATCGTTGCTTTATCTGTCTCAATCTCAACGAGATCCTGACCCTCGTCGATCTCCTCGCCTTCTTTTTTGAGCCAGTTAGCGACGGCTCCCTCTTCCATCGTATCGGAGAGCTTCGGCATTAGGATTAATTGCGCCATGTGGGTGATTCCTTTTTTTCGTTCAGAGGCTTTTACGCCTTTTCAGTCCATGTAAAGCACTTGTTTAATGACCGGAATAATACGATCAACTTCTGGAAGTACCCGGTGCTCAAGATTCTCAGCGTAAGGCATTGGCACAAATTCATTGGCCACACGCATAACAGGAGCGTCCAGCTCGTCAAAGCAGAATCGCTGCACCTGCTCGGCAATATAAGACCCCACCGACGCAGCCTGATATGCTTCCTCAATAATCACGATCCGGTGCGTTTTGCGAACGGAGTTAAAAATCATCTCCTCATCGAGTGGACGAAGACAACGGGGGTCAATCACCTCGCACTCGATTCCTTGCTCAGCCAACTGTTCGGCGCAATCCATAGCCCTGGACACCATCTTCGCCCAAGCGATCAGGGTCACATGCTGGCCTTCGCGCTTAATAGAGCCAACACCCAGCGGAATCAGATGCTCTTCATCAGGGACTTCGCCTTTCATGGCGTACATCATCTCGCTCTCTAGAAAGATCACGGGATTGTTGTCACGGATAGAACTCTTTAAAAGGCCATATCCGTCAGCTGGATTACAGCTGGTGACGACTTTAAGTCCAGGAACCTGAGTCAGCATCCCCTCAACCGTCTGCGAGTGCTGCGCCGCCAGCATGTGTGCCGCGCCGTTAGGTCCGCGGAACACGATAGGAACATTAAACTGCCCGGCAGACATATAAAGCATCTTGGCAGCGTGATTGATGATCTGATCATAGGCCTGAATACCAAAGTTCCAGGTCATCATTTCTATAATTGGACGAAGTCCCGCCATGGCGGCCCCCACTCCTAAACCCGCAAAACCACCCTCTGAAATCGGCGAGTCAATCACACGCTCAGGACCAAAACGGTCCAGCATGCCTTTTGACACCTTATATGCACCGTTATATTGAGCGACTTCCTCGCCCATCAAAAAAATCTTGGGGTCGCGAGCCATCTCCTCGGTCATCGCGCGTCCCAGAGCTTCGCGGTACGTTAAAATTGCCATAATCTATTGTCCTTTCATAAGTTCCCGTGTTGTTCCAGAGAGCACTCAGTCCGCGTAAACGTTTTGCCAGACCTGGTCTTCCGGTGGAATTGGCTGTTCGTCGGCCCAATCCTCGTCCGCACGGGCTCTTTCCTTGCCTTTTTTGTCCAAGGCTTTCAGTTCTTCCTCGGTCGCCATTTTATTTTTTTTCAAAAAATCACCCAGCTGAATAATTGGATCTTTCGCCATCCACTCAGCCATCTCTTCTTTGGTGCGATAAAGACCAGGGTCAGACACGGAGTGACCTTTATAGCGGTAGCAAATCGCGTCCAGAAGGTACGGACGCTTGGTTTTGCGGATATTGGCAACGACATTAGAGACAAACTCATGGGTTTTTTGGATATTCATCGCGTCTACCTGACCGTGATCCATGTCAAAGGCCAAAGCACGCTTCCAGAGGTGGTCAATGGATGTTGTGCGTTTGATGTCAGTACCCATTCCGTAGCGGTTATTCTCAATAATAAAGAGACACGGCAGATTCCATGTCGCCGCCATGTTCAAGGCCTCGTGGAACTGACCCTGGTTGGTCGCCGCGTCACCGATATAACAAACAATAATGTCGTCTTTTTTCTCGTAATTAATCGCAAATCCCACACCAGCAGCGAGCGGCACCTGTCCGCCAACGATCCCGTGCCCGCCGAGGAAGCGGTGTTCTTTGCTGAACATGTGCATGGAACCGCCATTACCCTTAGAGCAGCCTGTTGCCTTACCGAAAAGCTCAGCGAACACTTGCTGCCCGGGGATACCTTTGGCAATCGCTTGAGTATGAGACCTGTATCCAGAAATCATATAGTCAGTAGGACGGAGAGCCTTCTGTACACCGAGACAAAGTCCTTCCTGACCAATATGCACGTGGCAGAAACCCGCAAATTTTTGCGTGGTGTAGGCCTGAAGAACGCGCTCCTCAAACCGACGGAAATAACACATCTCCTGATAGACGCTCAAAAGCCATGATTTGTCTTGGTACGCAGCGTTCCCCGCGTCCTGTTTTGATGATTGTTTGCCGCCCGAAGATTTGTCGGGAGCATGGCCCTTTGAAGACATAAATCAATACCTCACTAATCATTAGAACTGATGTTAATCATCACCAAATATTGTAACACATCAAACGCAAGTGCCTGTATGTAAAGCATTTTATGCCGATCACGGGCAATTCCAACCAGGAAAATATTTCCCACCTTACGGCCATGGCGTCACAAGTTTCAGACCGAATCCGTAAGCCATGCCGTCAACGTTACGGCTGAACGACCCATGAAAATCAGACATACCATCAACGTCATGTGGAAATATTTTCGTACCTCGACCGTTTCCGGTCACATCATGGGACGCGATCAAACTAAACGCGCCGTCGCCAAAACGTTTGAGCACAACCTCCAGCGCGAAAAAACCATGAATCACGCTCATCGGCCCACTTACTGATGACGTACCCACAGCTACGTTTTCAGACTGATCATTAATGGTCATTTTACCAATAGCCATCTGAATAGCAGGCCCCATACTCAGCAGAACGTCCGGCCAACTATCAGGAGTCACCCCAAATTGCACATAAGGTTTCATCACAACCGCGCCGAGGGAAAACGACGCATTGTTAAGGGGAAGCCCATCGAGCGATCGATCTTTAGCGGGCAACTCCCCGCTAAGAAACCGAGCTCCAAAGCTGACGTCAGGATTAAAATAGAATAGGCCCTGTTTTTTGAACGCTCGTTGCAAAAACACACCCCAACCATTACTCGCGCCGCCAACCATACCTACCGTACACTGTTTTCGGGTTGGGTCCCCGTCCACAATCTGACACGAGTCCGGAACTCCACCAGTCGCTGTCATATTGTATGACAATTGCACCTTGTCAATCGCGTTGGAGTAGTCGACGCCCACCTGGTATTGACTGACATAATTGACAAGTTCCGCAACCAGAGCGTAAGCCCCCGTAGAGGACGTCGCTATCAAGAAGGACAAAATAAGTTTCGCGATGATCCGCGATTTCACGACATTAACTCCACTCATCCGTTACTTCTGCCACTTCTTAAAAGCGATGGTCGCGTTTGTGCCGCCGAACCCAAACGAGTTACTCATTGCGTAACGAATCTGGCGGCGCTTGGCCTCGCCAGGCGTATAGTCAAGGTCACACTCGGGATCCGGCGTTTTCAAGCCAGCGGTTGGGGGAACAATCTGGTCTTCCAGTGCCTTCACCGTGAATACCGCCTCAATTCCACCAGCCGCTCCGAGGCAGTGCCCGGTAACACCTTTCGTCGATGAGATAGAGACCGTCTTCGCGCAGTCGCCAAAAACACCTTTGATGGCCCTAGTTTCATAAAAATCATTGAGTTTGGTCGAAGTGCCGTGGGCATTAATA
This sequence comes from Oligoflexales bacterium, assembly GCA_947468665.1. Lineage (GTDB taxonomy): Bacteria > Bdellovibrionota_B > Oligoflexia > Oligoflexales > RGVZ01 > CAMDKS01. The sequence goes on from CANILH010000041.1 coordinate 8,803, forward strand.
TAGTCCATCTCGCTGACTGGGATTTTTCCCATATTCAGAGCCATCCTCATGCAGCGCTGAGCCCCCTCTCCTTCCGGAGCGGGAGACGTAATATGATAGGCATCGCCGGACATACCGTAACCAATTAATTCGGCGTAGATTTTAGCGCCGCGTTTTTGGGCGTGCTCAAGCTCCTCAAGCACAAGAATTCCCGCGCCCTCCCCCATTACAAATCCGTCACGATTCAGATCAAACGGCCGGGATGCCTCTTCTGGATGCTCGTTATTAGGGGATAAAGCTTTCATATTGCCAAAACCGGCTATGCTCGATGGCGTAATAGCGGACTCAACACCACCGCAGACCATGATGTCGGCCATGTTATTTTGGATGTAAAGAAACGACTCACCAACGCCGTGGGTACCGCTGGCGCAGGCCGTCGTTGTACACATGTTTGGTCCTTTGAGATTATTGAGTCGAGACACTAGCCCAGAGGCCATATTAGCGATCATATGTGGTATCAGGAACGGAGACACGCGACGCGGCCCCTTCTCAAGCAAAGCCCTATAGTTTTCTTCAAGAATATCGATCGATCCGATCCCTACGCCGACACAAGTGCCCGCGCGCTCAGGATCATAGTTGCCTTCCTTGAGTCCCGCATCATGCACAGCCTCCTGGGCGGCCTTCGCGGAAAACTGTAAAAATAGCGGCGCGCGACCAGCTTCCTTAGCCTCCATGGCGTTACCCACCTGAAAGTCTTTAACCTCAGCGGCGATATGTATGTTGAAATTTGTCGAATCAAACCGTGTGATTTTTCCCACACCGGTTTTACCGGCGAGCGTGTTCTTCCATGAGTCGGCGACATTTAATCCAACCGGACTCACCATTCCCAAACCTGTGACAACAACGCGGCGCATAAAGCACTCCCCCGTAGTTAATAGAATTAGGCAGAATCATGGCTAAAACAGCGGAATTTGTCCACCCAAAGGAGACACTCGGAACAGGCTTTGTTCTAATTTTAAGAAACTGGCTGCCTTAAAAATGACCATAGCTTTTTAAACCGCACCCACCACTCAATATGCTGAGGATCAAGTGGTGACTCAGAAGGCGGCAGGCGGTTTTTTTGATACATCAGGAACATTGCGAAGCTAAGTAGCACGACATTAGGCAACCAAGCCGCGAGCGGAGCCGGAATACTGCCTTTCTCGGCAAACCACTTAAAACCCATCATAACGACATAGCCTCCGATAATTCCGGAAATTGCCCCGATATAAGCCCGATTTCGCCCCGCACGGGGATCTGCGACACCCAACGCCATGCCAAAACACGCGAAAATAATCACGATAAATGGCGTTGCGATCCTCTGATGAAGGAGAAACCGCGCCTTGTAGTAAATATTGCGGTCTATGGATAGATCCTTCTCGATGTCGTTCACATAATCATAAAGCTGCCCAGGAGGATAACTCCGATAATCATCAGCCGCCTCATCGCCGCCAAGAATCCGCTCCCGGAACATGCTCAGCAGATCAATCTCCATCTGATCAAACTTCATTACAGACTGTTCGTTCCGGTCGCGGTCACTAGAGTGCAGGATGCCTTTTTCGAGTACAAGATTGAGCTTCCCCTCTGCCACGGAGCCTGTAATTCCGCCGGTCGGAGCAAGAATAGTAAACCGATCCTTCGCGCCACCCGCCGGTGCGATCATCAAATTCCCGAAACGAGTACGGTCCTGGGAAATTTTCTCGGCATAGAGCATGTACCCGAAAAACTCCTCACTAAAAACACCCTCCTGGAGCTTATGCTTGATCAGATTGTCGACTTCCGTCTGAGTCTTACGAAAATAAAAACTGACCATCTCCTTGCGACCCCATGCCTCGCCGTAAACAGCACAAAAACATGAGACCAAATAAAAGACGAATGCCATAATCATGACCGAGATCGCTGCGCGTTTTAACGGGAAGCCGGCGGCGAGCATAGCCGCATACTCGCCGTCACTGGAGAAACGGCTAAACGCGAGCATCACCGCCGCAAGATAGGATATCGGAATGTTAAACGATAAAAATGGAACTATAATGTAAAGGAATGGGAGCAGGATGTTCTCAAGAGAGACCCCGAAGGCGACCAGCGCCTCCGAAAGGCGCACCAACTGAGACACCACCAAAATGGTACTCAGCATAATCAGTGCCGAAAAAAACTGCGGCAAGACCTCTTTCATGATGTAGAGATGAAACTTCAAACTCCCAACCTCAGCCTTGTTTTGAACCTAACCCCTGAATTCTCCTCGGCAGAAACGGCAGTGTTTAGAGTACCACAAATACCGCCGAAAGAACCCCAGCGTGAATTTTTGCAATAAGGCATCTTATGCACATATAATGTTTATATATGATGCAAAAGATCAGCACCAAACATCAGGCCTCGGCGGCCCTGTGCGCCGCGGCTCTAGTCACGTCGATCGCTGCAGGCGTCTCGACAAGCCCTGTCGAGACCTCCACACGGGTGCGCCTGGCCTCAAATTTCGATATACTTTGGCAAAACAACACGCCACAGATTGCCGACGACAACGGGAAGCTTCACGGCACCAGGCTGGATTCTGACCTGCAGCTTCACCTCCAGGCCTTCATTGCCGAGCGCGGTGCGCCCATTTCTGGTGTTGTCGTGGTCGACGTTCTCACCGGCGATGTACTGGCCATGGCGCAAGGCCGTGCTCCTGAAAAATGGGGTTCAACCACCCATACGACCCTTTATAACCGTTTCCCGGCGGCATCTGTATTTAAGACGGTTGTAACTACAGCCGCCCTTGAAATGACCCAAACCCAGCCGGACCAGATGTTTGGATTGCAAGGGGGGTGCGGCGGGCAAGACATCACTCCGACTGCCACATGGATGAATGACCGCGGCGGCCAGGCCATGAACCTAAGACGTGCCTTTGGTCACAGCTGCAATGGTTTCTTCGCGAAGCTCGCCATCAACCAACTTGGAATTGGCTCCATCACCCGCTATGCGAAGCTCTTTGGCTGGGAGTCAGCGCTTCCACTCGATATCGTTATGGATCCAAGCAGAATGATGCCGCCTCCGGTTGCCAATTCGACCTCGCACACCGTCGGCCGCTTCGCCGCCGGATTTGGCACGGTCGGATTCAGCCCGATGCACGGTGCCTGGATGGCGACTTTGATTGCTAACAGAGGCATCGCCAAACCACTGAATGTTTTGCGGGAGCCCGACGTGAGCCCTATAACAGTTGATAAGACCCCCATTTATAGCGATGAGACCGCGACCCGTCTCATGGACGTTATGCGCAGCACGGTCCACTCTGGCGGTACGGCATCGCAAATATTCAGCAAAGGACGCTACCGTGCCATTGCCAACGATGTGGGCGGTAAAACCGGCACCCTCAATGGCCGCACCCCTGAAGGAATCACAAGTCTTTTTATCGGTCTTTATCCCGTAAACGCGCCTCGGATCGCTGTCGCGTCCATCGTCGTATTAGAGGATCGCTATCTCTTTAAAGCACCGCAACTCGCAGCTGAAGCTATCTTGGCCTGGAAAGACCGGGACACTTTGCGTACGCACGCGATGCGTTAATCAATTTTATTTACGGGAGATCAGACCTAGTGAGCCAGCAGTCAATTCCACTTGTTAGTCTTAGGTCTTACACCCACGGTTCTGCCAATGATCGTGACCGGTTTGTCTCCACCCTCGGATCCGCCTTGACTGATCTTGGATTCTTCTCGGTCGAGGATCATGGCGTTGATATGCGGCTGATCGATAAGGCTTACTCAATCGCCCAGGAGTTTTATGAGCTCCCTGAAGAAAAGAAACGCCAGTATGAGAATCTTGCCATCAAAGGCCAGCGTGGATATATCAGCTACGGTCGCGAACACGCCAAAGGCAGCAAATCGGCTGACCTCAAAGAATTCTGGCACGTGGGCAGAGAGTTACCGGCTGGACATGAACTAAACAAAGTCTATCCTGAAAATATCTGGCCCACAGAAATCCCTGAGTTCAAAACAGTATTTCTTGAGCTATATCGACAGATTGAGCAGTGCGCCATGACCATCCTTGAGGCTTGCGCCCTCTATGTTGATGAGTCCAAAGACCGATTCACATCAATCGCCACCAACGGCAACTCAATTCTTCGCGTTATCCATTATCCACCTGTTCCCACTGACCGGGACCCGGCTAGCATCCGCGCGGCGGCTCATGAGGACATCAACCTCATCACGCTTCTTTGCGAAGCAACCACCGGAGGTCTTGAGCTTCTCCAACGTGACGGAACCTGGAAAGCCATTCATGTCCTGAAAGGTCAAATTGTTTGTGACACCGGAGACATGATCCAAAACATCTCCAACGGGATTCTTCGCTCTACGACTCACCGCGTCGTCAATCCAGACAACAGCCGCGAGCGACGTTTCTCGATGCCGTTTTTTGTTCACCCGCGCGCCGAGGTAAGTCTTAATCCGCTTGAGTCCTGCATCAAACGCCAGGGTGGCAAAAAAAGATTTCGCGACATCACGGCTGGTGACTATCTGATGGAAAGACTTCGGGAAATCGGCCTCTATTGAGGTGTCTCCGAAACACGGAACACAGTAAACCTCCACTTTTTTAGTAGAGGTTTTGTGTTTCGGCCAATTTTAGCTGTTCATGTTCCAGGCAAAAAATGCCGAGGGGGTGGCTATGAAGCGATGCCACTACATCCTGAAATATGCAGGCTTATCACCACTTAAATGGTTGGTCACGCTCGGTGTCAGTTTTTCCCTCAATGTCATACCAACAGCATGGGCTGATGAACTGAGCGACACGGCAGATACGGTTTATATGCTGGGTGATTATGGGCTCGGAACATACAAATCAAAGCTCGTGGGGAGTAACGACACAATGGGTGTTGTGACTTACGGAATTGGCACCCACGCGGGACAAGACAAACAACTTGGCGTCGAGTACCGTGTGGAGTCCCAGACGGCGGCGTTCGCTCTGAACCAATCAAAGATCGCCTCCATCTGGACGTCAACCATCATCCGTTACAGACTCTGGGTTTTTGAGCTTGGTCCAGTCATCGGCCGCGCAAAAGTTACGGCCAGCCGCGAGGATTCCGAGATCCTGGACGTGGTGGGCAGCGGTTACGGTGGCTATTTCGGTGTTTTGTTGCCTGTTGGCAAAAATAGCCTTATTTACATGAATGCCATGAGCGTTTCGACCTCTGAAGTTGTTGACAAAAAAGAGCGCGTGATCGCCCTTGGACCGCGTCTTGACGCAGAGCTTGGAGCCCGCATCGCGATTACGAAGAAAACCCTGGGCGCCACCCTGGGTTACCGCAGACGGTCCAATAGCATCACCGAGTCAGGAACCGCTTACGCGGAGCTCCTGACATCGACTTTCATCGGCATCCACGCAGGCTTTGACTTCTGACTCAGGCAGACTCGTCGTCTTTGCGGATATCAACCGCGAACACTATCCCACCCTCACTGCGAACCCGGAATACCAGACGGTCATCACGTTTGAGCGCGTGAATCCCCGCCCGACGAAGGTCCGGACCAAACATCAATACAGTATGCAAAGACCCTCCGTCCACCGTGTCCAGAGCTATAATCCCAGCTCGTTCCGGGTTAAAGTGAACCACGCTGCCGGATCTCTCACCGGCTCGGTCTTCCGCGTTCAAGACCAACGCGGCGCCACGGTCGACAGATTTATACAGCCTCGTAAAAACAACGTCTTTAGCGTCACCTTCTTTAACGAGCACATAAAGCATATGTTTGGCTCTCGTCATCGCGACATAAAGTAAACTTGACATAATCGGGTGTTCAGGCGCCATGTTGTATTCGCTTAGGTTAAACGCGATTACTACCTTTGACTCCAGACCCTTAAATGACGCGATTGTTGAGATTCCAATCTCTCCGGCATTGGTTGGCAGAGCATTACGCAGACGATCAGCCGTCAGTTTTGTCACTCTTAAACCGGCAAGTGTCTCCGTTCCGGATAAAATACTATCTTTATTCTCGGGCGCGCGACCGGAAAGAAGTACAATCTCATCTTCACGGACACCACGCTCATCGGTGAGCTCGCGCACTAGCTCAGTAATTTTAGCTTTGGCGTCAGCGGCATCTTTATAACGGATCAAAACCGGCATGTATCCCGCGCGGTCACTTGTAGCAGCCATGTGGGATTGACTTGACCTGCGGAAGCCGCGGGAGAAGTCACTGATCTGCCGGGTGTTACGGTAATTGCGCTCAAGGCGCATGAAATTCGCCGGGACGGGCAAGGTATCCTCTGGCTTATATCCAGAATCACCCTCATCAGAGCCGCCGAAGACGCCCTGGTCACGGTCAAAAAAGGTGTAAAGCCTCGATGTATCCTTATTCTCCAACAGTGCCTCAAGAGCGACCCACCAGTAGGGCTGAATGTCCTGAGCCTCATCAACGATCAGAACACCGTAACGCGTGTCAGATGCCTCAATTGATTTACGAAGACGTTCAGGCGCCTCCACCTGTACATAATCTTTCGGTGTTTGAGACCAGTCGGTGGGAGTGACAAGCAAATTAACGGAATGCTTCGCGGCGAGTTCCTGCACACCCAACACATCAATGCCGTCACCCATCTCAGATGAGATCCGCGCGGCAAGCAGCGGACTACTGACAAGATAAAGAACCCGCTCACCCTGATCCCTGAAATACCGTGCCAGGGTCATAGCGAGAATTGTTTTACCTGTTCCGGCCTCGCCCTCAATTCCCAGGCGGGGCACACCGGTAACGGGGCTCACCAAAACGTCATGCATAAGATCACTTTCACTGACGGCGGCCTCATGAGTATCAATGTATTCGCGCAGCATTGGCTTGGACTCAAACGTCGTCCCGATCAGGAGACGATCCAGCTCGTTGGCCACATCTCTGAACTTCAAAAAGTCTTCACGGTGAAATGACCGCGCCACGCCTCTTAGAAACGCCTCGAGCTGCTCCAGTCCGCGACGGCCGAGAAGCACCGATGGCTCAATAGTGGCGTGAACAGGAAACTCCGACTCGTCCACCTGTGGAAAGCAAACCGCGTGACTTACGGGCACGTTGATATTGTTGGCCCGCAGAAACCGCACGAACCGGTTACGCCAGACGATTGCCTGTTGAAATGGGTTTTTGATGTGAAAAGACCGCCCATGACGGTTGAGCGAGTAAAAACTTCCGGTTTGGCCGTCAAGGCTGATCCGGCCGCCTTTGACCTCAACCACAATCACACCATGAGCCGGGTGATAGAACACAAAATCAATCTCGCCGTCTTTGACACCTTCCCGCTCGTCTTTCATCGAAAGTGTCACGGAGTGATAAATCCGCCATCCATCCGGTAAAGTCTCAGCCAACCGGTAAACGATTTCCTCGGCCTGACTTGGGAAAGCGACTTCGGTTTTTTTGACATCGGGATGAAGGACAGCCATGGTGCGAGCTCCGTTCTGGTGCGTTGAGGACGGGAGGTCCCCACCAACACAATGCAATGGCCATTCCAAGGGATTCAAAACAGGGAGTGCCGTCTTTTCAGGGCGTTATCACCAGGGTGATTTCCATGCCTGCCTAAACTTTGGTCGATTTGACTATATAATCCGGGGCGATCTCACTCTGCTTTTGTAAGATATTGATATTATTGTATATTATTTACAATCCAGCTGGCACAGGGGTTGCTTTGAAAGGTAATCGGTGTATTGTGTGGCCACGACCCCTCACTGAGAACCCACAAATTGGAGCTGATTATGCGCCTGCCAAACTCAACATTCAAAATCACACTTGGAGCTTTTCTGCTCCTCTTTACCGCCTGCGGCCAGGAAACCAATAACAGCAGTACGCCCCCACGCGTAAACAACACCCAAAACGGCGGCCATACCGGCGCCTCGACAAACCACTCCCAGGGCAACACTTCCGGCTCAAGCCAGGGACAAATGCCTTCAGGCCAGCCTCCGCAGACCTCTAGCACCAACCCAAACTCGCCAATCGCAACCTCCCCGATCAGCCCTCCACAGAACACTGACTGCTACAAAAGCGACGCGTTCACCTGCAAGATCGAGCGCCTGATCACTGATAAAACCAACAAGTACCGCGCCTCACGCAGCCTTCAACCTCTGACTCACGACGCAAAGTTCTCATTCGTTGCTCGCGACTGGAGCTTAAAACAAGGTAAAGCCGGCAATATCAGCCACAATGGATTTCCGAATTCTCGTGAAGCCATATACCGCGCTGAATTCGCCGTGTCAGAGGACTTCAACGGCGAGAACGTCGCCTACACAAGCATGGTGGGTGGCGGTTCCGATCAAAGTGACGCCGCGGCTGAGGCTGTAGCTGAAGAATTCGCGGTTATGTGGTGGAACAGCCCTGGGCACCGCGCCAATATGCTTGGTCACTTCAAGCGTATCGGCGTAGGTATGTATAAAACATCGCGCGGCGCTTGGTACGCCACGCAGTGTTTTCAGTAAGATTTTACGCTAAAGAATTTAGACCAAAAGAATTTAGACCAAAAAAATTCAGACTCAAGAATTACAGCAGATACGTCTTCGCCATGTCCTCTAAAGTGACCGCATCTGCTCCCGTGGAACCTGGTTCCTGTCATATGGGGTCCGAAGTGGGACTAAAAGAGGTCCAAAGCGGATCTAACCGAATGACTCCCCACAAGGAGAAGCAACAACATCAAATATTGGTTGCTCATAGGCGATTCCCCTCCGGCAGCGACTTCGGATGATCACCATTTTTCGCAAACCGCTTGATCATGTCTTCAAATGATTTATTCGTCTGCGCATGGGTATAAAGATGAATCAAAATCGCCGCCCGAAAAAGCATCGAATGAAGCATGACAGTGCCATCAGGTAATTCCCGCACGGCCCCTGATTTCTTTAATATGCCCATGCAGGTTTCAGTATAAATGTTTTTGCCATCGGTAAGATCGCGAAGCTGTTGTTTCGTTTGCGGACCAGAAAGGGCGAGGATATTCAAAACCGTCTCTCGTAGTGTCCCCTTTCCGTTGAAATCGTACATCTCCAAAAAATCTTTGCGCGCCAACTCTACCGCAGCCATTTGCAGCGCTTCTTTCCAATCATTCTCGTCAATATGGTCGTCTTGATCCACTTCCACGAGTTGATGACCTATAATCTGGATTGAGTGCGGATAGCCGCCAGCAACGTCAATGTTGCGATCAAGCGCAGCTTCGTCATGACTCAAGCCCGCCTTCTGAAATCCTTTGATCAAAATTTCTTTTGCTTCATTGCGTGGCATAGCAGTGAGATTGATGACATCGAAGTGACGACGTGCGGAAGGATCGCCAGCAAAAAATCGTTCGATGCCATCAACATATCCGATAACCATGAAAGAGATTTTGCCCTGTTGGTTTACATCGAGGGTTGTTGCAATAGCGCGAAGAACCTGCGCGGCGCCGTCCACATCTTTAAGGCTGTGGATCTCATCCAATATAACAAGAACTCCATCGAGCTTGCGTTCCGGTTCCACAACTTCTTCGAGTCCGGCGATGATGTTTGAAAAAGCAGAGACAGCTCGGTCTTTGATGGCAGTGTTCTGGATATCTTTGGTCGAGCCGTCATAGCCCACGTTGGCACCGAACGCACCGAAACTGAACTTGCCGTTTTTGAAAAAAGTTCCAAGCCGTTGATTAAGCCGCTTGATCACGGTTTCGGGCATTTTATCGGTCATCAGATTCAGGCTTGCTTGAAGTGCCGATTCAAACGTCTGGTCTTTTTCGACAACGTAGTACCCCGTTAAAAATCGAAGGTTTTGAAGTACCGGCTCTTTTTGCTCCGCGTCGTACATGACCAGCTTTGCAAGAGCTGTCTTACCGATGCCCCGATCCCCCTGTAGGACGAAACTTGCAGCCATGCCTTCCCGAACTTGGGTCAGCTTCTTGAGGATTCGGAGTACCTGCTCGCCCCGCCCAGCGAAGAGCGGAGGGGTCACTATGGAGTTAGGGTTGAATGGATTGATTCGTTTTTTCATTAAAATCCAGCTATTTTAAACAGTTAAGTCAAGATAGCCGTTTTTTAGTTGGGGGTCAATTTCTTTTAGTTGGCTTTTAGTTCAACACCTTAGGGATTTAGCCACGCTTTAGTGGTGAGCCCTGTACTACCGCTTTATTATTGTAGTGCCTGTAGTGCCGCAATAATCAATGTTAATGATTTGTACTATCGCTTTATTATGCTGCCCGCTTAAAACTGGTGATTAGACCGTCCACTTCAGGCGTCTTGGAGTATCGAATCGCGGGAATTAGGGTCTGTCGACTTTCTAGCTGGATGACTTGAGTCGGTGTTTTACCGTTGATTCCTTGGTGCGGACGGCGTCCGTTAAAATATTCCTGATAGCAAATGGACAATCGTCGAATACCAGCAACGTCCAGGGCCCAACTCTTTTGGGCATAATTCAGTACTCCAAGTGGACAAATGGTTAAATTCGTCAACCGGGTCGGCGCCGTACCGGGACATCCGAGGTGTATCAATAAAACACATACTAGGTCTCATCCCATAGACGTTTATCGAGCGTTCGAATCAGTTCTTCGGCCGTTTCTTCAATCTGTTGGTTTCGTTCATCAACGGTCAGGGACTGAGCTTCAAGAGCCATTGTCTGTGAAACTCTTCCGATAATCTTTGCGGCAACGTCGCGTGCACGCTTCTTAAGGATTGCTTCGAGACTACCGAACCCCGGCTCCGGGACAATGGCGTATACAAGCCGGCAATTCAAAGCAGCAGCAAGCCGCTCGAGAGTCTTGATTTCGATGGTGTGCTTGGACTCACTCGTTTCAAGCTTTTTTAGCGTCGGCGGCGCAATCTCCAAAATTCTTGCCATCTGCGTGGCACTCATGCCCAGTGCTCCTCGCACGTCGCGAATCCAGGCTCCCGAAGGCAAGTCGGCTCGTGACAGGGTGCCAAGCGTCTTATAGAGCTGGTCTAACTGGCTACGGCGTAATTTTGTGAGTTTCAGCTTGTCTTTTTCCATGCTATTAAATTAGCCTATAGGTTAATTTAACGCAAGTTTTATTAGCCTATATAGACTTATTATATATAGAAAATTAGCCTGTAAACTCATAATTCTGGCTGGATTTCAGTCCAGGTGGTCCAAATTTTGAACATTTCCGTCATATTGGCAGTCTAATTATTGAACTGCCATTATGGCCAAATCATAGTAGTTATATAAATAAATCAACAATATTATAAATTGTCATTAAAATGTGTTGTATATTTTAATCCTCAGCACTTGGCCCACAGCATGCTTAGTGTGCGCAAATGCAGCAGCCAAAATGGCTCTGTTCAGACCGGGGAATCTACATGGAACAAGTTCTAAAAATCTTAATGGCCGACGCTTCTTTGCTTAAGTCCAGTGTCGAAGTCATGCCTCTGCTGCCTGCAGAACTTCCGATAGCTCCACCAATTGCGCCGCAGCCCCATCGAAATCGAATACTGCAAAATCCGCTGGACGCAGTACCGGCTGTAACTCCGTCGTTAGCTGCCGCCGCATGGCATCGATGCGTGGCTGAGATAAATCCACAGCATTCGTGCCTGGAACTTTCAATTTAAGACGCGCCATGTTGAGAAGGCCGGTGTCTTTCAAGTCAATTTTTTGATGTCTGATCGCGTGATCGAGATCAAAAAGATCGCGAATGGCGACGTCTTTGCGTGCTAATGCTGCACGAATCTTCTCGGCGAATGCTTCTCTTGTCGAGAGACAGAGGATGGTCGCCGTCGAAAGCAGTTCACTTCGTTTGAAAGGGTCAATCAGTAGTGTGCGAGCCGGTGCTTGTAATACTTGATCGAGCAGTGGCTCTCTAAGACCCACTTCAAATTTAATGGCCCCCTTCTTTCCCGTAACAATCGACATGTAGGTGAAGGCGGTCGTGTATTGTCGGCCTTCGTTGTGTCCTGCAAGCTCACTTTCCAGCTGGAGTGCCGGGGCCAATGTCTTAAACGATGCCAGGTGCGCTTTAACCGGTTCAATGGCCTTTCGCCTATCACCACGCGTCGCGCCGAGGTTAACGGGAATACTAAAATCGAGATCTTCACTCAATCTATAAAAGCCGACATGGACCTTGTTGAGGCACGTTCCACCTTTAAAAATGAGCGGTGTGTCGTGGGTATAAAGACATGCCAAAGCAATCGAGCAAAAATAATCCTTCTCAATCAGATCCATGCGAAAGCCTGTCGTCCGGCTAGTATACTCGATGGCAGCACGAAACCCTTCGGCGTCGAGATGTGGGGCGGCTTCTAAAAGTGCTTCGTTAGATTTCTTCATTAACTATGACTCCCCAATCTCTATTGATATTCCCCCGGTAAGGCAACGTCGGCGCGAACGGTATCAGCGACCGCGTTTCCGTTAGCTCTGCTTTGAGCTTATTCAAAAGTCGCGGCGCCGTGCCTAAGGCCTCCAGAAGGCAGCCCATACGCCTCATGGTGCCGCTATTGCCATGTTTGATGGTTAGCTGAACCAATTCGGTTATAACGTTTGTGTTGTTTTTCTGAGCCCTAATCCAGTTGTAGGCGCGGGGCAGAGTGTTGAAGCGGTCCCAGTCATAAACCGCGTCCATGAGGGTGCGTGCAAGGCCGGATATCTTAACTTGGGTTCCATCGGGCAGCTTCAGATCATCGGCGCCACCGAGACGCTCTCTCGCGACTTTAACGAGGATAAACTCGATCCCGCCAATCGCGCGACGACCGGATATTTTATCGTTATAGATGGTAACGTTGTTGGGCACTTGTTCGTCAAACCCATACTGATGAAATGCGGTCGGGCCGGCGATCTGATAACTGGCTCCGGTATCCTCCATCAGAGCGCGGGCGAGTTTGTATTCGCCCGGGGTCCACTTTCCACCAGGGGGGATCTGGGACGGTACCATATAGAGGCCATTTCTGATCCGAACGATCAAACCAGCCCGAGCCATGCGGCTTAAGAGTTCTCGCTCCTGTTTTGGAGCCAAACCCAAAGCCGTGGCTATGTCGCCGGTCGCAACTAGGGATTTCTTCCTAAGCTGCGTCCAGGCGAAAAACTGCGTTTCAAATTTTCCCAATCGGGCTTCACGGTCATTCATACTATTTAATGATAATTGCTCCTAAGGCAATTTACAAGAAATAGTGTGAATGGTTCGAAATCAAACCACTGGGCCATAGGGGCTAGGAGCTCGCGGTCGAAACGGCAATGAAATATCCTCAGTATGCTCCGGCTCACCAGCCTCACCATCATCTCGCACATATCCGCGCCTGCGAAACACCGCCGATAAGCGGTCATGGATGGCAAAAATCACATCATCCATCCCTTCCGTCTTAAAGCTAGGGTGCGGATAAAATCTCAGACCGTCACTCGCTCGTCCCAATAAAGAATTCAGACTAAAGAATTACAGTAAATACTTCTTCGCCATGTCCTCTAATGTGACCTGGCGAATTTTTGATGCCTGACCGGCCTGACCAAAGGAGACCATGCGATCCTCACAGACCTTGGCCATCGCCGCGCGGGCTGGCTTCAGGTATGAACGCGGGTCAAATTCCTCTGGCTTCTCGGCGAACACCTGCCTGATGGCGGCTGTAATCGCGATGCGGTTATCTGTGTCGACGTTAATCTTGCGAACGCCGTGCTTAATGCCTTCCTGAATCTCAGAAACAGGCACGCCCCAGGTTTGCTTCATCTTGCCGCCGAATTTATTCAGCCAGTCTTGAAGCTCCTGCGGAACAGAGGATGACCCGTGCATGACAAGGTGCGTGTTGGGAAGTTTTTTGTGGATGGCCGCGACTCGGTCCATGTCAAGAATCTTTCCGTCTGGTTTGCGGGTGAATTTATATGCGCCGTGTGACGTGCCGATCGCGATCGCGAGAGCGTCAACACTCGTGCGGCGGACAAAATCCTCGGCTTCATTTGGGTCGGTCAACAGATCCTCATGAGAAAGTGTTCCCTCAAACCCGTGTCCGTCTTCCTTCTCGCCTTTGCCAGTTTCAAGAGATCCGAGGCAGCCAAGCTCACCTTCTACCGACACACCAATCGCGTGCGCGACTTTGACGACTTCAGCGGTCACTTTGCAGTTGTACTCAAAATCAGCGGGAGACTTGCCGTCTTCTTTAAGAGAGCCGTCCATCATGACTGATGTGAAACCTTGTTTAATCGCTGAGTAGCACGTTGCCGGACTGTTGCCGTGATCTTGATGCATCACGATTGGAATATGAGGATAGAGCTCAGCGGCAGCAAGCATCAGGTGACGAAGGTACGCGTCCTGGCTGTAGGAACGGGCACCGCGGGATGCCTGGACGATCACCGGACTGTCGGTCTTATGGGCTGCTTCCATTATGGACTGAATCTGTTCCATGTTGTTGACGTTGAAAGCGGCGACACCGTAGTTGTTGGCGGCGGCGTGATCAAGAAGAACGCGTAGTGGGATAAGAGCCATGGATGTTTCACTCCGAAATGTAAAGAGAACCACAAGAGGAAGGACATTACAGTACGGCGGCAGTTATACCCCCGCAAATGCCTTAATTCAACGGGTTGCTCCTTATACGGCTGACTTGCTCGTTAATTACACAGCCTCAGGAGTAAGGCACTCTGACCTGGGGATCATCTTTGGAAAAAGACTTTGTATCCCGGGTAATCAACAGAAGACCGTGCGCCTTTGCGGTGGCATAGATGATGGCATCCGGAAGTTTTAATTTTTTTTCTGATCTGACACTCGCAGCCAAGTCACCGATAGGCTGATCAAGGCCCAGAATAATAAACGCCGCGAGACCCTGTTTGACCAGATCTCCATGACCATGCTTTGCGATGCCGGCCAGAACCTCGATGTAGGTCAGAATACTGATATGCGACTCATAGGATTCCAGCACAGCTTTGGCCTCGGCGCGGCCGTTAAGGGCATCAATAACAATATTGGTATCCAGTAAAGCTTTCATGATCCCCACTCCGCGCGCAGCGCCTGGAGATCCTCGTCCGTCATGGGGCTTGATTTCCAGGCACCGCACATCGCCAGATAATCAGCAGGCTTGTCCTGATCAATAAAGTCTTTCACAGCGCGGCGGATAAGCTCAACACGCGTAAGTTTACGCGCTTTAGCCATGGCATCCAGTCGCTCAACCTGACGTAATGGTAGGTCTATCAAAATTTTTTTCATCCTTTGGTTACCCCTCATGATATATAATATACATATACTATATATCGGCAAGAGGCGTTTATACTTTAGGTCATTTCTCTAAATGCTATAAGGGTGATATTTCGATTGGAAATCGCTGGTCGTTTAGCATGCCTCGCACCCAGTTGCGATCAGGGCAAATGTATA
>CANILH010000042.1 GCA_947468665.1 Oligoflexales bacterium
TTCTTTAAACCTTTAACCAAAATCAATTAGGAAAACTATATGAAAAAATATCGATTACTGTCTTCCGTCGCGCTGATGACCTTGGTCTCCACAGGATGCCAAATCAAAACCTCATCTCCTGATGGCGGACAACCCGCGCCAAAATCCGACAGCTCACCTGTGGCACCGCCACCCGCAAAGAAAAATTGCGAGTCCAAGACCACTCCAAAGCTAAATCTTTTTGAGACACGGGCCGCAAGCCTTACAAGTGCCGCTCTCAAGACCTGCGCCACCCGAGATGACATCGGTACATTTTTTGGCGGCGCTTCCGATGGCGACGCCTGTCAGCACACTGTCACCGCACCAGCCAAAGGACTTGCAAGCGGCAAAAACATCTTAGCCGGTGATCAACTGGCAAACGGCACCAACATTGCCTTTGTCTCCACCAAGAAATCTTTTGCCGACGCTCCAGCGGTATGCTCAGGACTCGGAGCCGGCTGGAAACTGCCACTCAGTAAAGATGAAAACGCCAACCCGCGGGCTACAGCCGCTGCCGACGTTCGCCAGTCAGCGGAGGCTCTCGGGCTTTATCTCGAGAATATCAAGTACTCGACTTTTTGGTCCGCATCGTCCGCCAAAGACAACTCCTCCCATGCCTACATGAATGACCTTTCCAATTACGGCGACATGTTTGAAACCGCTAAAACAGACACTATGCTTGTGATTTGTGTGGAAGGACCAGACACCACGACAGGTGGTGGCTCGAGTTCTGGGTCTGGAACCTCTGGTGGTGGCTCGAGTTCTGGGTCTGGAACCTCTGGTGGTGCGAGTCCTGGCGATTCTGGTTCACAAGATGAATGTAGCGCCAAGACAGTTGGCATGACATTTGTAAAAATCCCTGCTGGGACCTTCATGATGGGCTCTCCTTATCTTGAAGCAGGTCATGAACCCATCGAAGGTCCTCAGCACCAGGTGACCATCTCCAAAGTCTTTGAGATGCAGACAACCGAGTTGACTCAGTCCCAGTGGGTGTCTGTCATGGGCTCTAACCCAAGCAATTTCCAAAAGAGCCACAACTGCCCCGGTGAATTTACGACCACCAACA
Source organism: Oligoflexales bacterium (assembly GCA_947468665.1). Lineage (GTDB taxonomy): Bacteria > Bdellovibrionota_B > Oligoflexia > Oligoflexales > RGVZ01 > CAMDKS01. The sequence goes on from CANILH010000042.1 coordinate 1,085, forward strand.
GCATCCCAATGTGCCCGAATAACCCCGTAGAGAAAGTCAGCTGGAATGATGTCCAAGCATTTATATCTAAGCTTAATGCCAAAGCTGACGGCTACCGCTACCGTCTGCCGACCGAAGCTGAGTGGGAGTATGCAGCGCGAGCTGGCACGACCGGAGCTGATGCCGGAGATCATAACGCTGGCGGGATTGATGCGATGGCTTGGTATACAAGGAATAGCGGCGGCAAGTCTCATCCAGTGGCAAAAAAGCAGGCAAATGCTTGGGGGCTTTTCGATATGCATGGCAATGTTTATGAATGGACGGCTGACTTGGAAGGCGATTATTCCGCCGCACAGGCGACAGATCCGGTGGGTCCTAGTGAGGGCCGCGGCCGTGTTTTTCGCGGCGGCAGTTGGTGGAACTCGGCGCTGGGCTGTCGGTCGGCGGGTCGCGGCATCGATGCGGTGGATATCCGCGACCTCTCTTTGGGGTTCCGCCTCCTGAGGACTAGCCCTTGACCCTTTTACGCTTTTAACCTTGTATGAATTTATGAGCCACTCGGAGGCCCTGCTGCAAGCAGTGGCCTCGTTGGCGTTTGGGTTTAGGCGTGGGGTTGGATCGGGAGAGGATGTGCCCAATGAGCGGGCACGAAGGCGCACGTAGGCCCGAGCGAGGTCGCCCCTGCGACCGCGAAGGCCGAGTGCCGCCAAAGGGTGCGCGGGTGTTGGTAGCAAGAGGGTTATGAGTACGCCGCGAAGCGGCGTCGCGATAAATTTTTCATTTGATTTGATCAAAAAAACGTCAAAGGTTGCTTGTGGACCCTATCCACTGTGCTGTGGAACTGAAGCAGCAATCTACCGTTATGCTGGGGGCATCGCGAAGCATCAGTGGCTCAATGACTAATGAATTAAGTTGCTTATATTCCGCGTCGGAAAGTCCAAATTTATTCATTTGGATTCAAGCTTCGCTTTAAGAGAGTGTAACTCAGGCAGAAACGCTACGGCAAAATGATAAACCCGTTCCGCAAGCTCTTCATTATAGGTATGGGAGCTCAAATTTCGCATGTCGATTGAAAGCAGCCACTTTTGAACATCATTGATAAATCCGTTTTGAGCCATCTCTCGGACAACATCTTTTGGCGCCGTCGTAGAGGTACCCATGGACTTCTTAGAAACCTTCCAGGCTAGATCTATACAAAACTCAAAACGCTGGATCACAGAATCCCGCATGTACTCATCTTTAGGCATGTTTACAGCGTTTTGGAGTTTTGTAACCGCGTCAATGAACTTTGAAAACGTTAAAGACATCGCAGAAGTTTCATAAAATTACTGAAAACCACCCTAACGTCGAATTCTCTATTTACGCGCCACTGTGCCCTTGGAACGCTCCCAGCTGATGGCGATGTTCTCACCCCAGTCGGTCGTGAATGCGAGTGCCTCGGATGTCGCGTCTCTATTGCCGTCAGCATTAGCGGCCCGGCAGGCCCATGATCCTGGGATCATGCCCATGCCGTCGCTGTACCAAGCACTGCTCCATGTATGTTTGAAGGTCGCGCCAGCGGAGATTTTGCCGGTGGACATGGAAATAGGTTTGCCCGACCATGCGGCGGATTTCTCAAGGGAGCAGGTCAGAGTGACCGGGGATTTATCGAGATTTTTAATGGTCCAGACCGTTGGTGTATTGCAGCAAGTTCCAGCCATTGCGGCGTGAGATAAAAAAGCCAACGGAGCCAGCATACCAATACGTTTAACAAGATTTTTTACCATCATATGGACGTCCTCCCTGCTAAAAAACTTTATTTGCCCCAAGTCACAAGTGCTGAGCCCCAAGTAAACCCCGCGCCGAACGCGGTCATCATAATCCGGTCGCCGTCTTTCAGACGGCCATCCCTGCGACACTCATCAAGCAGCATCGGCAATGTCGCGGCCGACGTATTACCGTACTTCTGAATGTTATTGTAGGTCTTTTCTACGGGAATTCCCATGCCCTGGGCAATGTGCTCGTTAATCCGCAGATTTGCCTGGTGAAAAAGCCACAAGTCGATGTCCGGTACAGATAAACCCTGATCGAGCAAAACCTCATTAATGACTTCCGGCATACGAGTCACAGCGTGTTTGAACACAAACCGTCCGTCCATCTTGGGTGATACGCCGCCATCGGCAATATGCTCAGGCTTAATCCATACGCCGCCGATCGCGCTTGGGTATTGAACGCCGAGTTTATCGGCGTGCTTACCCTCTATATGTGTAATCACGCGCTGAATACCGTGTTTGGGATTTTTGGCGGCCTCAAGAATGACAGCACCCGCGCCGTCACCAAATAGTGCCGCCGTATCCCGGCCGCGATCTGTCAGATCGAGTGCGGGACTCTGCACCTCTACGCCGACCAATAAAATGCGCTTATACTGACCAGACGCGATAAGGGCCTGACCCATCTCAAGCCCGTAAACGAAGCCTGAGCACTGAGCGCGGATATCAAGACCTGAAGTCGTGGAAAGTCCAAGTTTTGCTTGCAGAAATGAGCAGGTTCCCGGGAAATACTGTTCTGGTGAGAGCGTCGCCACAAGGACAAAGTCAATGTCCGTCGCGTTAAGCCCAGCGGTCGCCAGAGCCTTCTGGGAAGCCTCCAAAGCAAGATCTGAGGCTGACACTCCAGGAGCCACATATCTGCGCTCCTCGATGCCTGTGCGCTGACGAATCCACTCATCTGACGTATCCATAATCTTGGAAAGTTCGTCATTTGTCACAATGCGGGGGGGCACTGCCATACCGGTTCCGGTGATAGCGACCTGCGAAATCTCACGAACACGAGCCATACATTCTCCTAAGAGGCGATTTAACAAGGATTATGCTATAAATTTAGGTCTTTTCCTATGGGGTAAGTTCTACCCACGGACAAACTAGTCATAAGTCGCTTAAAATATACTCATATGTAGGTTTAAGCGGAAAACATTTTGATTCAAAGCAGCCGTCATAATTAAGGCCAAGGGCAGAAAACATGTCAGACAAACATTCTGATAACCACGAAACAAACACCAAACTCGCACCATCGGCCGCAGTCAGTAAACTTCAGCGCCTTCACACGGAGCGTTATCTCAACCGCGAATTGAGCTGGCTTGAGTTTAATGCCAGGGTTCTCGATGAGGCCAGAAATCCCTCTGTTCCGCTGCTTGAGCGGCTCAAGTTCATTAGTATTTTCATGGGGAATCTTGACGAGTTTTACATGGTGCGGGTTGCCGGACTCCGCAAAATGGTTCAGGAAGACATCAAGTCCTCGTCAGACTCTCCTGACGAGCTTTCTGGCGAGCAAATACTGGAACAAATCCGGAAGCGCGTACTTGAGCTGACAGCATTTGCTTACGACACCCTGCAGAACGAAGTTTTGCCCAGTCTGGCTTCCGAGGGAATCGAGATCGTCACCATCAATCAACTCCCTGCGGAAGCCAAAGCGACGCTTGGCGCATATTTCCGCGACAATGTTTTACCGGTATTGACGCCGTTGGCCGTTGACCCGGCCCACCCATTTCCTTTTCTCACCAACCTCGCCCAATATCTCGTCGTTCTTTTCAAAGACATCAATTACCACAGTCAGCTTGGCTCGCCACCGATTGGGCTTGTGGAGGTGCCGTCAGTATTGCCAAGACTTATTCCTGTGGCGTGGAAAGCCGACAAAAAGCAATTTATTCTGCTCGAGGAGCTGGTAAAAGCCAACATAGGCACGATTTTTCTGGGCTATGAACTGTCTGAGGCACACCCGATCCGGGTGACCAGAAACCTTGACTATACCTTGCTTGAGAACGAGGTTGTGGACTTGTTGAAGTCGGTTCAGCGAGAGCTCACCAACCGTGAGCATCAGGAAGCCGTAAGGATGGAGCTCGGCGGGAAGCTCCCGAAAACAGTCATGGAAATCCTCAAAAAAGAGCTCCACGTCAGCGCGAAGGAAATCTATGAAAGCCCCGAGCCATTATTGATTCCTGGTCTTATGACGCTTTATCACCTGCCGATCCCCCATCTCAAAGACCCGGCCTTTAACCCTCGTCTCCCCATGCAAATGATGAGTAATGAGGACCTTTTCGCTCTTATGCGACGAGAGGACATCCTGCTTCATCACCCATACGACAGCTTTTATCCCGTGGTGGAACTTTTGCAAATTGCGGCAGACGACCCCAACGTCCTCGCTATCAAGCAAACCCTTTACCGCAGTGGGGGCGACAGCCCCATCGTAGACGCGTTGATCGCGGCCGCCGAGAACGGCAAGCAGGTCACTGTTGTCGTGGAACTCAAAGCCCGTTTTGACGAGAAGAACAACATCTCGTGGGCGCGCCGCCTGGAACGCGCGGGCGTCAATGTTGTTTTTGGCTTCGTCGGGCTTAAAACACACGCCAAAGCCACACTAATTGTGCGCCGCGAGAACAACAAACTCGCCAGGTACGTGCATCTCTCAACAGGAAACTACAACTCAAACACCGCAAAGCAGTACACCGACATGGGGCTTTTCAGCGCCAACCCGGAGCTTGCCGATGACATCGGCCAGATCTTCAATATTCTGACTGGATTTAACATCCTGACTGGCGAGAATAAACTCCGCCGAAAACACATTGCCCCGGTCCTCAAAAAACTACTCATCGCCCCTATTTCACTGCGACTGCACCTCCTTGAGCTTATCAAGCGGGAAATTCAGTTCAAAAAAGACAGCGGCAAGGCCTCCATCGTCATCAAAGTCAACGCCGTGACTGATAAGGAGCTCATCGACGCTCTTTACGAGGCAAGCCAGGCCGGAGTCGAGATTCACCTGATCGTTCGCGGCATGTGCTGCCTGCGTCCCGGAATCAAAGGCCTCTCAGAAAACATCCACGTCACATCGATCATTGACCGGTTCCTAGAGCACAGCAGGATCTACTTTTTTCACGCCGGCGGCAAAAAAGAGGTCTTCATGGCGAGCGCTGACATGAGCCCCCGCAACATGGATCGCCGGGTTGAGGTTTGTTTTCCGCTAGAGTCTCCCGACATCAAAGAGCACATAGTCAATCACATCCTAGCCACCTACCTGGCCGACAACGTCAAATCTTGGATCCTCAGCCCTGACGGCAGCTATACGCGCCGCAAGCGCGGTGAACACGAGCAGGAAGTCCGCGCCCAGCAGAAGTTCATTGAGCTTGCCCGTGACTATGGCATAAAATCCATCCCCTACGACATGGCGATCCGCCACAATACAGTTAAGGAAAAGGGCACCCGCCCCGTGGCGAGAGCCAAGAAGAGCCATGTTAAGGATCATTGAAAAAATGCTAGAATCATACCCGGGGATCTATGGACAAACAGAAGCAAAAACAAACCTCCGGACACAATATCGACCTTGAGCTTATTTTTAAGGTTATCGAGAATCGGGGCTATCAGCGCATGCCAAATGTCCCGTCCATGAACTCGCTCATCTACGAAAAGGTAAAGCACCTGTATGTCACTCCTCCAAAGCGTTGATGACATTATCAGGCTTTTTGAGAGCGGCGGATGTCAGTATGTGGTTATCGGCGAAATTGCCGTGCTTCTGCATGGTGGCAGGGCCTCCACAATTGATTTGATCTCTATATCCTGGCCGACGACTTCAAGCGCGTCGAAAAACACCTGACAGACAATGGCTGCAACATCACAATGAAGGCCGACCATCAGCTTCGGTTGACGTTTGCCGGAATTCAAATCGACGTCCTTGAAGCCGACGCCGTCCTGGGCGCCACTATTTTCGGTCGTTCTGTTAGGCGTAAAATAGTAAACGCCGAGTGTAATGTGGCCACGCCGGAGGACATCATCATCCTTAAAACCCTTGCCGATCGCCCTATCGATCGCCGGGACGTGGCCGAACTTCGCGAAATATTTGCCGGGGCCCTGAATGAGACCTATATCTCCTCAACCCTGAAACAAGTTCAGTAGCAAACAGAACGGGTCTACCCCTCCCCAGCGCAGTCACATCTGCTTCGCTTAAATGTATAATTTTTAATCAGACTAGCTGCTTAGCCCCAAATACGGGGTTTTCAAGGCGTTCCAGCCCCCACCCCTGTTCATTATACCCATCTAATGCGGCTTAACATACTGATTTTATTGAGATATTTGTGTTTAGCAAAGTTGTTCATTATACATCTGTATTTTGAACGAAATAGACCAAACCTAACCATTTAATATGATTTCGCTTTCTTAGTAAACAGCAACACCCGCAAAACCGTTGTTGCGACATCACTCTGTACACAGCAGCAACAAACCTACTGTTGTTATCCGTTAAAACCGCAATCTGTGATTAATTTTTGAACATTTAAACCGCCAGCCCTGCGAAAACACCCCAGAACCCGAAGTAGGGGGCAAAATCCCAAAATCCACGCAAAAAAGGCGGGCCAAAACCCGCAAAATCCCACAAAAAATTCCGCTCCCACTTACGAAACGGCCCCGAAAAAACCAACCCCTCCACCGCACTCCAAAAAAATCCCCCTCACACCACCAAACCCGCTGGCGCCGCCAAAAAAACCTAGCAACCGCCACCAAACCCTCAAGTGCCAAACAAAAAACTGGCAAGGCGCAAATCAAAAACCCGACGAAGACAGTACATTTAGTACGGCGAGGAGGGTTTTTGATTTGCAACGCCGCAAGTTTTATTGTTTCGCACTTGAGGAGCAGGAGGAGGGTCGTTGCCAGCCCAAGGCGTCCGAGACCGCCGGCACCAGCTGAAGGGTCTTCTCAATGGACTGCGGATCAACCTTCGAGAGGCGGGGGCCTTCCAAAACCAATCTTGTCAGCATCTGAGGTATCTCGTTCCAATGACCATGCTGTCCGGCGGGGACCGGAACCGCTAGTTTGCCGTTCTGCATAGGGTCAGGATATTTTGCTTTCAACGCGTCAGGAACCATCGCCCACTTTGCCCGGGCGAGCAGCATTGTATCCTCGACACTATCCTTAAATGCCACACCATCGTTGGCGAACGCCATAATCCACGGGAGGTTTTTGCCCGTAAGACCTTCCTCGTCAGCTTCTTTGGAGCCGCGGACTATGACCTTGCCAAAAAGCTTCGCTCCCGTCAGTTCAAGTTCCATACTGCGGAGAGTGTCGGCAATCGCCTTGAGATCAAGTCCAGCAGGTGGATCCTGGGTCATATCACCGGCAGGCGGATAGAAGTAAAAAGCCCCGCCGCCCGTCTTGATGATACCCTTGTCAGCAACCGCGCTGGTCAGAATCTTGCGGGCATTCAGCACATAACCGATCGCTGACATGCCGTGGTCACCCAGCACAACCAGATCAGCTGTTGATGGAATCGCCGTCAGGAATTTACCGATGTCCTGGTCGAAACGGGAAAGGTACCCAACAACCGCGGCCTCATTGACGTCATCTTTGTCATAGGCGTGCAGTAGGGCATCCAGATCCTCAAAATAAAAGAACGCCGCGTCCAGATCACCACGCCCCAGCATCATAAGATCTGTCGCGACGACAAACTTCCGGCGGTGATCCATGGTCGCGATGTAGGCGTCCGTATTGGCCTGGATACGGTAATCGCGCAGTCCTGAGAATATAATATTGGCCGCGTCAAGACTGGCGGAGAACTCGTCACCAAACGCGATCATCATCTCAATTGGGGTGACCTCAACGGTGAGGTTATCGCCGCTGGATACCAAAAGAAAGCTTACGGCGGCCCTGCGGTCCACGCCGTTTAGCTTCGCGGTGAAAAACACGTCCTGAGGCTCTGCTTTATTTAGAGGGCCGAGATTGCCCCAGGGAGTTTTGGCGGTTACCACACCACTCTCAGTCGCCGAAACCTCAATAGGGTAATTTTTAGTAGGGTCGGTTCGATCTGGAATCGTGGCACTGACAGTGCCGCCCTTAGGAAAGGTCAGAAGTTGCGGCTTGGCATCCGCGTTATCGTAGGCGATGCCAATGTCAGGTTTTCTTTCGTCAGAAAGGCCGTCAATTGATGGATAAAGACTGCTGCCGACCCTTAAACCCTGCTTGCGAAGCCTTGTGACCCAATTCTCCGGATCATAAGGGCGGTTAAATCCGCTTACAGAGGCACGGCCCGTCCATGACGAGTTATCTAGAATGCCGTGGACTCCAGCGCCCGCGCAGGTGATGGTCGATATATGGGATGGGGCGGTAATAGTCGGGTTAATAACCTTGAGATCGCTTCGACCGTGTGTGCTCTTGAGAAGCCATGTCAGGCCTTTAGGATGGGGAGTTTTAAGTTTTGAGACCCAGGGTTCAAGTGCTTCCGGTTGAAAGCCATCAAGGGAAAGCCAGACTAATTTAAGATCTTTCGTGCCTCGATTGGAGTTGTGCTGGTTCTCGGATTTTTTCCTCGGTAAAAAAGTACTGGAACCTATTGTGGCAACAGTTACAAAAGCCGTTAATCCACGAAAAAATATCCCGCGCATAAAAAAATCCCCTAAATCTCATCGAGCGTCTGGCTATGAAAGATTCAGAGAACGACCTCTAAATCCTTGCCTACCGCCTCTGGAGTATCGGTTGGTGCATAGCGTTTAATGACTTTGCCGGATTTATCCACCAAAAATTTCGTAAAATTCCATTTTATGACCACAGTCCCAAGCAGCCCAGGTGCCTCTGACTTCAGGTACTTATAGACAGGTGCTGTGCCCGCTCCGTTGACGTCAATTTTGCCGAACATGGGGAAGGTAACACCAAAGTTGGTTTCACAAAAAGTCGCAATTTCCGCATCCGTTCCAGGCTCTTGCCCGCCAAATTGATTGCATGGAAATCCAAGTATCACCAGACCGCGGTCGGAATATTTCTGATAGAGCTCCTCAAGCCCCTTATATTGCGGTGTAAATCCGCACTTACTCGCCACATTGACGATTAATAGAGTCTTTCCCCTGTACTGTTCCAGTGAGACGTTCTCGCCCTTGATATTTCGCACCTGAAATCCGTAAACGCTGGCTCCGCTCATAATAGTCTCCTTAAACCGGTGTTCGTCCAAAAGCCTCAAGCACACCACGCACCACAGACTCCGCCGCCAAAGCGGCGAGCAAAATTCCCATGACCCGCCCGATTACCTCACCACCTGTCCGCCCCAAAACTTTATTCAATCTTGTGGTATTGCGTAACGCCACCAAAGTGACCAGCATCACCAAAAGCAAAGACGAGATTTTCATACCAAATTGAAGAGGCGACTCCGTCATATTTCGGGCCTCCACCATAATGGCCAGCATGGCACCAGGACCGGCGATATATGGCAACGCAATAGGGAAAATAGCGATATCACGCCCCTGCGTGTCCTTATCCGACGCGTCTTTAATCTGCCCTGCGTGATCCTGCAGTACCATTTGCAGCCCAACAATAAACAAAATGATGCCGCCCGCGATCCGGAAAGACGAAAAAGAGATTCCCATTGTCCTGAGTAAAAGATGGCCAAAAATCGCGAAACCAAGCAGCACGACACCCGCGATAAAAACACCGCGAGTCACCAATTTTGTGCGCTCTTCCTCTTTCATGTGCCGTGTCAGTGCCGCCAAAAGCGGCACGCTGCCAATTGGGTCAATAGCCACAAACAAGGTAACGGTGTCGTTAATAAATTCCTGAAACATGTCGAATTAGCCTCTCGCTTTTACCGCGTCTGTCAAGCTATCATCTTTTGAATATCATTCATATATTTATGATCTGGCTTTCCAAAATCCACCGCGGAAAGGTGGTCACGGGTGACACTTATGACCTATGATTCGACATCTGACATTGCCATTGAAGTTCGAGGTCTTGAGAAAACCTACAAGACCTACCGCAAAGAAGCGGGATTCTCCGGAGCTCTGAAAAGCTTTTTTCATCGGGAGACTGTTCCGGTGCAAGCCGTCAAAAGCAGTTCGTTCTCAATCCGCAGAGGTGAGTTCGTAGGGCTCCTCGGCCCAAACGGCGCCGGCAAGACCACAATGCTGAAGATGATGACTGGTTTGATCCCGCCGACCAGCGGGACGTCAGTGGCATTTGGATCATTTGACACCTCAAAACGACCGCGAGATTATCTCAGGCGCATTGGCATGGTTATGGGACAGCGTAATCAATTGCACGCGGATCTTCCCGCCGTCGATTCATTTCGCTTGAGTCAGGCTATTTACGACATCCCAGAAGAGCGTTTCAAATCGCGACTTGAGACATGCCTGGCGCTCTTTGACATTCACTCAAAGCTTAATATTCCAGTCCGCAAACTGTCTCTTGGTGAGCGAATGAAAATGGAACTGATTCTAGCGATTTTGCATGAGCCAGAATTACTGTTCCTTGATGAGCCCACCATCGGCCTGGACTTCAACGCCGCGCGTCAGATCAGGGCCTTTCTCGCCGACGCCAACAAAAATTTCGGAATCACAATCATCCTGACGTCCCACTACACTAAAGACATCGAAGAGCTCTGCCGCCGGGTGATTCTCATTAATCACGGAACTGTGGTCTATGACGGAGCCCTTGACGGCCTTGACGACCGAGTCCAGGGTGAGCGGCAATTCAGCGTAACAACAGCGGACCCCGCATCAGCCAAGACCCTGCTTGCATGGGTACAAAAAAATCCCGACCACAGGATCATGCCAGAAAACATGCCGGATGACACGACTGTCGCGTTCGCGGTCACGTCAAAATCCGTTGCCGATACAACTAAACAACTCTTTGAAGTGATCCCCCCGCAGTCCGTCCGGGATTTGACCATCGGTGAGCGTGGCCTGGAAGAGGTCTTCGCGGAAGTTTACCGCAAGGCTGGTGATTCTGGAGGCGTTAGAGCGTGACTACCGACGTTCGTCCTAAGATGGCAATAATCCGGCATCAGACGCGGCGTTCAACCATCATGCGCGCAAGTGTCGTTTATTTCGGTCAATGCCTGCAGGCTGCTTTGATGTACCGGAGCTCGCTTGCTATATTTCTCGCAGCTGAAGCCTTCTCCTACGCAGGATTCATAGCATTCTGGTACAAAGCGGCTCAGTCAAATCCCGCGCAGCATGTCTACTCGCCGATCGGGCTTGTCGTTTACTTTGTACTGGTCTCCTTTCACCACAGCATCCAGCATCACGCCGCGTCCAGGGATCTAGGCAGTGATATCAGGATGGGAAAACTGTCTTATTCCATAATCAGGCCCTTTCCATTCCTCTTGCAGACCGGGCTTCGCAGCGTGGCGTTTACGTTTATTTACTCGATGCTTCTGTCGCCATTGCTCGTAGGGGGATTTTTGCTCGTTCCGGGCATCTGGGAGTCGTTATCATCAGGATTTACACCGGACATATACTGGCAATATCCGGTTGCGATCACGATCGGACTCGCGTCCGGTTGGCTCGTGCGGATGCTGGTAGGGATGCTGGCCTTTGACATGGCACAGATCTGGGGTCCTGACACGTTTTTTATCGCGCTTTATTATGCTGGAAGTGGCGCAATGTTCCCGATTGATCTTCTGCCGGTTTGGGCGCTTAACATCGCCAAGTGGACTCCAATGTACTACATGGTCGGATTCCCGGTTCTGACGCTGATGGGTCGTATTCCCGCGGCCACGTTCGGGCAGGAAGCAATCCGTGGCGTTGTCGTCACGATGTTGACGTTCGCCGGTATGTACGCCATGTGGCGGCGCGGCATCAAACAATTCGAGGCGATCGGAATATGATCAGATACTACTGGAACATCCTCAGACAAGTTGCCTCCATCAGCACGTCAAGCATGTTGGCTTACCGCAGTAATGTGTTGTTTTTTATTTTATTTGAGTCATTTTTCCTCGTAGCCAACATGGGAGGCATCGCCCTTGGTGTTAACCTCGCCGGTGGAAGCCTGGGGGGGTGGAGTTTTAACGAGGTCATGTTCGTGGCCAGCCTGTTCGGTGTGGGTCACCAGATTTTCACAACACTCTGCATCAGCGGGCTTTTCCATACCGGATACTTCGTGTGGTCAGGCCGCATGGACTACGTCCTCCTGAAACCTCTGCATCCACTGATCGGAATACACGCGGCTAACGAGTTAATCATCAGCAACATTCCGAATTTGATTATTAATATTGGGATATTTTTATTTTATTGCCAAAAAATAATCACTGACGGCGCGGTATTCACGTTCTGGAACACCCTCGGACTGATGTTGTTTTTCCTCGCCGGACTCGCCGTCAGGTATGGTCTTGCGATATTGGTAGTAGCCCCAGCATTCTTCGCCGAGAAGCTGGCCGAGGGCGAGGACGCCTACTGGTCTCTGCAGTCTCTCGCCAAGTACCCTACCGGCGTCTTCCCGCGTTCGATGCAATGGTTATTTTCCTTTGTCCTGCCAATTGCCAGCATCGCTGCCATCCCGGCAGAGGTCTTTTTCGGCAGGCAAAACATCAAGGATATGACAATACACTTCGTGGTTGCTGTTGTTTTCGCCTGGGCTACGGTAAAATTCTACGAGACTGGCGCCCGCCACTACCAGTCCGTAAACACAGGAGCATGACTTTGGGTCAGCCAACAGCGACATCTTACGAAGATGCCCTCATCACGCTTAAAGCCCTCCTGAACAACGGTCACCAGGCGATGTTCGCTGGGGGCTGTGTTAGAGACCGCCTTCTTGGTATTCGCCCGGCGGATTTCGATATAGCCACATCGGCCAAACCCAATGATACGATGACTCTCTTCGCCAGCCTTGGCTACCGAGTGATCCCAACCGGCTTTGATCACGGCACGGTCACAGTCGTAACGCCGTCAGGATCCGTTGAGATCACCACCCTCAGGTGTGATGTTAAAACTGACGGTCGTCACGCGGTGGTTGATTTTGATGGCGCGACATTTGAGTCCGATGCCGCGCGCCGGGATTTTACCATCAATGCGATGTTTGAGGACGTTCACAGCACCGTTCACGATTTTTTTAACGGCCTCTCCGATCTCAAGACCAAAACCCTGAAATTCGTCGGCGCTCCAGCTGAACGGATCCGCGAGGACTACCTCAGGATTTTGAGGTTTTTCAGGTTCTGGGCTCGCTTTGGGTTCACACCAGACGCCGTGGCACTTCAGGCGATTACGGTAGAGGCCGCAGGACTTGCCCATGTGTCGCAGGAGCGGATCACATCAGAGCTGTGGGGCACATGGTCCGGCGTTTACGCCTGCGACGCGCTTAAGGGCATGGAAGGCTGCCATGTAACAAAACTGGTGTGCCCGGAATCTGTGCCGATAAATCACAGTTTGTCACTGATCCTGCGAGACACGTCAATGGTCACCATGACAATAAGGCCATGGCTCGTGCTCGCATTGTGTCTGGGTATTCTTCAGGGCAAACGATGGACAGAGGATGATGTCCATAAATTTTCACGCCGTCTTCGTATGAGTGAGAAGGATGCCCGGACATTGATGGATGTTTTTTATGGGTGGGATTTATTGCCAAAGTTAACGCGGGACATCTCTGACGCCCTCGATCTGGCTGAACACCTCGAGCATCACGGCCAGGGACGGGACTTCCTGGAGTTCTACGCCCAGATCTGGGCGTTTCTGGCGAAGCACTCAAGAGACCAAAACCTTCAGGAAGCTGTCGCCTGGCTTGTAACCGCGGATCAAACTTTTGGCGAACGCCGTAAAATGCCACTTCCCGTGACAGGTCGTGACATCATGGAGATTCACCCAAGCCTTGCCGGCAGTCGCATTGGCGACGCCATGGCTTTGACCCGCAAATCCTTCCGCAATGGACATTGGCGCACCCGGCAGGAAGGCTTAAACTTCCTCAGAAACCAAAAGTTCTGAAGCATGCCGGAAAATAATGTGCGGGAGGGCGGCAATTTTTCCCTGAAGGTGCTCTTTGACCCAACTTTGTGATTAGCCGCAACCATGCGATCATAGTGGTATATTACTATCGTCGAAAGGTTGTCTCTATTGGCCGAATTCAGATGGGCAAACATTCTAAAACTCAGTGCGGCGATATTGAGCGTCGCCCTGGTCACGCCGCGCGCGATGGCGCAAACTCCAGGTCTAAATTTGACTGTTGAGCTTGCTGGCTTTCCTGCCTTGGAGTCCGTTGAGAAAAACACATACACGTTTTCGCAAGTGTGCCAGGCATTCGGTGACAACCTCACTCAAAATCACGGCCTGCTCGGTACGGGACCCTTTGAGTCTGTCACCTGCCAGTCTCCCGATAAAAAAACAGCAACCGGAGCCGCCGGCAAAAATGACTGGGTTCTGCGAATCCGGGGCGATAAAAAAGAGAAAATATTTGAGATTTTTTGGCGTGATGCTCAGGGCAAGGAAATTTCCCAGGCGAAATACGTTCTTCACACCGAAGCGGGACCACTCTCAATCCTGGCGAAAAAAACCACGAATTCCCTAATCGCCTTTTATATGACAACAGCCATGCCGTTTCGCTCGACCCTCACACCTGCCATGGTTACGGCAGATAAAACAAACATAAAGGGGTCCATCGGACCACTCACGCAGATGAGGCTGCCGACAGCTTTGTCCCTTTTCACCCTTACCCGGAACGATGACATCTGGCAGACCACGTCAGCCGGATCGGCGAAGATGGCGGAAGACAAAGGCGGCCACGCGACCTGGAAGGCAGGAAAACTTACCGCGGTCGATGGCATAAATTATTACGCTCAGCAAACTGAGGGGCGCCGCGATACACTCCACCGAGTCGATCAGATCATTCAGGCTAATGTGGATAGCTTTGCTGATAAGTTTCTGACGATGGGGCGATCTGGATACGCTGGCGTACGATACGGAGTTCCGACCGTCGGAGAGGGCGTTCTCAAAAAAGCAAAGTTGATCGGAATATTCGGCGAGTTCCGTTCCGGGGTCGTGGCGGGTCTAAAACTAAACTACGATTTCACTCCAGCCCAAATTTACACCGACTCATTAGGGACAAGCAAATATTCGTGGTCGAGGTTTCAAATGGGCTACGGATTCTCAAAAGCATTGGCCAACAAGCTTTTCAACTGGATTGACGCGACTCCAAGAATCGGGTTCACCACCCTTCAACTGCATTACACGCCCGCCGACGAAACGACGACGCCCTATGACTTCAAACTGTCCAAGGCCCCAACTATAGGTCTTGAGATAGGTGCGGAAAGTCGGACAAATTATTTTATTGCCCGCCTCTGGGCTTTTGGAAGTCTCTCCGTTCCGATTATTCCCATCGACCACAACAATTCGACTAATAGTGTTCGCGCTGGACTGGACTTCTACCGTGAACTGCTAAGCTTTCGGGACACGAAGTTGGCCGGTCTGATTTTCGCCGCTATCGACTCAACCTCCGTTTCGAAAAAACTCTCCGCCGCGGAGATCGACGAAAACCAGGCTAAAAATATCAGGAACACTAGCCTCATCATAGGCGGAGGTACGACTTTCACATGGTAAAAGCACTGCTGATGTCATCACTGACATTTATAATTATCGCCTCCCCGGCCTTCGGTAATACAGCCGAAGATTTACCAGAGCCGCCAAAATCAGCGGCCGAGTGGGGTCAGGAATGGACGAGTTCCCAAAAATCAATTCCACCCGGTAACCGATCGTTTGCCTTGCTGTCACGCTGCGTTGTGGTGGAGAAAAAAGGCAATGCCTACAAGTATATCGAGGTCGACCCAGAAAAGGCGGTACATAGTTCTTTAATGGAAAGCCCTGAGAAATCGTCACTTGCGCTGTCTGTTGAAGTCAATTCGTCGATCATCAATAACGAGAACGACGAGGACAAAATAAATCCGTGCGAAAAGAGTCTTTCCTCAATCGCTAAGTGTTACAACGTTGACGCGGTGCTGGATGTCACAGGATCGAAGTGGAAACTATATAGGTACGTTCCCAAAGTTAAAAAAATGAAAATGGTTTTTGAGCGGCCATCGGGTAACTCCTCCGATTACTTCAAGTGGATGCAAGACCAGCTGAGCTTTGACGCCGTAATCCTGGAACAAAAGGGAGACTATATACTTACGTTGATGCCGACGGAAAAGCTCGATAAAGGTGCCCAGGCACTGACCATCAAAGACTCCTCGCGTTTATTTGGCCTGAACGCGGCGACGAGAAAGGGTACCAGCCTGATCTCCATCGAGGCCCAAACCGGACGCTATGGGATGTTCAAGATGGTCGTCGCCAGCCCGAACGTAAAGGACGCGTTTCATCCCGGAACCAAAATAATTCTCCAGAAGTCCAAACAAACGAAAATGCCACCAAATATGGTCGAACCGGACAAAGCCGGCCCAGAGGACAAAGCCAACCCAGAGGGCCAAGATAATGAGGAAGAGACTCAGGAGTGAGTCTCTGAGATAAATGCCTTATGCAGCACCCGGCACGCCTCATCTGCTTTTGCCGCGTCAATCACGCAAGAAATCTTGATCTCAGACGTTGAAATCATCCGGATGTCGATCATCGAGTCACTGAGAGCCGTAAACGTGGTCGCTGCGACACCGGCGTGACTCCGCATACCGACTCCTACGACACTGACTTTGGCGCAGTCCGTCTCAACCGTATGGGACAACGTATCGTTACCCATAAAAGGTTTTATGGCACTGATACTACGCTCAGCCTCGCCTGTCGTCGTCGTAAACCCAAGCTGCATAGTCTTGGCGCCGGCACTTTTGAGATCAGTAACATTATGAACGATGACGTCAACATTAACTCCAGCTTCAGCGATTGCTCCGAATATTTTGCTGATTAAACGCGTGTCAAACGGCAAGCCAAAAAGCGTAACCTTGGCGACATCGCGGTCAAGGGTGACTCCAGATACAACAGGAGCCTCAAGGTTTTGTTTGTCTGTTAAATTCATAACGCGGGTTCTCCGATGGTCATTGGGTGAAAACGTATTGCGTACGACAATGGGCATCTGAAATTTTGCGCCCAGCTCCACGCAGCGCGGATGAAGTACTTTGCTGCCCAGGCTGGCCATCTCAAGCGCCACCTCAAAATCCATGTCAGAAATAAGCCTGGCATCAGGTACAACGCGGGGGTCACAGGTAAAAACTCCATCCACGTCCGTGTTGATCTCACAAAACGCAGCGTCCACCGCGATTGCCAGCGCGACGGCACTCGTATCACTTCCACCACGGCCAAGAGTCGTGATTTCGTGGTTTTCGGTCACGCCTTGAAATCCCGCCACAACAGGAATAGAACCCCTATTCCAGCATTCCTCAATCCGGTCTGTCGCGATAGATTTGATCCTGGCTCTGCTGTGAAACTCGTCTGTCATGATACCTAGCTGATGGGATAAAAATGGCTCGGCCTCAATTCCCTCAGCTGCCAGCGCCGCCGTCATCAAAGCAACTGAAACCTGCTCACCTGATGCCACAGCCATGTCGTAGGCCTTAGCCGGCGCGTCCGGATTGACGCTGTTCACGAGAGCGACAAGACGATTGGTCTCGCCTGACATGGCGCTGACCACGACTGCGATCTTCGTCCAGCCATCTCGATACTGACCGGCGATTCGTTTGGCAACATCACGGATCCGCTCTGGGGTTCCAACGGAAGTGCCTCCGTATTTTTGCACGACGGGTTTGGATGGATGTGATTTTTTGGAAAACGCGTACATGAGTTAAGAGCCTTATTCAGCTGAACGAAAAGCCATACTAAATAAAATCAGAACCTGACGCTACTCATAACTCCAAGCCCAAGGGCAGCGGATCCTTTAAGATCAAGCCTGTCAGCAACCCATCCCCGGAGTTCCGGATCTGAATCCACAGTTACCCCTTGCCAAAGCGGTACATGAATCTCTGGGCCCGCACTCAGCTGAAACATTCCGGAATTGCCGGTGGTAACGTGAAGTCTTGATCTGAAGGAAACAGCGTCAATCCGAGCACGCGCCCTCGATACACCCCCATAATCAGCTCGCGAAAGCCCTATATTTACCCCTCCATGGTCATAGATCATGGCAAAATCAGCTGACCATATGGCCTCGCGGTAGCGCTCTCCGAAGGCCCACCCGAGTACACCGCCGGTGTCATAAAAATTAAAGTTTTCGACAGACCATGTTTGTTGGTCACGCTGAGTCGTGCGGGACACGATTCCTTTGTGGGCGTAGTCTCGCCGGGAATGAGCTCCAATGATGATGCCGCCGTTTTTCAGCGCGAATTCAAACTCCGCGCTGGCGAAGGCGGCCGTATGGTAATAACTGGATGGGTTTGAGGTGCTTTTCGCGGCTGGAAATCTGGTGTTATAACGTATGGGGCCACCGGCCTGATCGCCGATCGAGACGCCAAACCGGGCGCTCGACGGAGTATGACTGTATTTCCATCGCGATGAGTTCTCGGGCATTTCCCCTGGCATCTCCATCCCACGCCCGGTCCGGGCCTCTGGACGCGGGGTCCGGTCATAGTCGACTGAACTTTTCCCGCCTCCTGACTGGGCCCAGGCATTCGTAGAAACAACTATCGCGAACGCCGCGCCGAAAACCCGCGCGAGCTTGTAATTACTCATCACTGACCCGCTTCCGTCCTTTTTTGACGTCAGACCTTTGCCGTTTGGTATCTACCCGTCGACGCTGCGATCCCTTGGTGGGCTTGGTTGCTACACGTTTTTTTGGCGCGGTCCACACTTTGGTGAGCATTTCTATTAATTTTTCTTTGCAGGTTTCAATATTGATCGAGCGATCACGGCTCTCATCAGAGTGAATAACAACGTCGCCTTCGGTTGTCAGCCGGCTCGCGAACGCTTCCATAAAGCGTTTTTTGACGGATTCAGGTACAGCATTTGACCCCAATAAATTCCAGCGGAGAACAGCCTTGCTGGACGTCTTATTAACGTTTTGCCCGCCCGGCCCACTACTGCGGGCGAACGTAAGCTCAATTTCGGATGCCGGAATTTGAATAGGCACGACTTTGACTCCGATGAGACATGATTGTTTAAATATAATCTTAATCAGATTAAAAAAACAGACTACATCGTAATTGTAATGGGGATTGATTTCGAGACGTTTTAGGCCGCGAGACCAAGGTCAAGAGCAAGTTCAAGGATAAATACAGCGTCAAGTGGCTGTTCATTTGGTTTTTCACCCGCGATGGCGTCGAGCACGTGACCAACCAGCAAGAACTCGTCTTCGGTGGACGGAAGCCCCTCAATACTGAACGGGCTAAGAAGTGTCTTAAGTGACGCGGGTTCGTTTTCTCGACCCTTGAGGGCTGAGTTGTAGTCTTTAAACGTCATAATAAGATTCACTGTTGGTAACCCCTGCTGAGCCTTTAACGCCCTGATCGGCAATTTTTGCGTTCCGTAGGACCTTCTTCGGCAAAATTTGCCGATTCTTTACCAAAAGACCCTTGGACGAGGCCTAAATAGCTGTTATGTATGCCATAAGATTTATTGCCCGATAGGTAAACCATCACGATGTTTAAGCCCCCTTTCAACAGCGATCGACCATTACCCGAGAGGATCCGCCCGACCGAGTTGGCCGACGTATTCGGTCAAGATCACATCTGGCAGCACGGATCTCCGCTGCGAAGGCTTGTGGAGTCCGATGCCGCCCACGCGATCCTTTTTTGGGGGCCTCCAGGAACCGGAAAAACCACACTGGCTCAGATCATCGGACGTCAAAGCGACCGCAAATTAGTGTCCATCTCGGCAGTCCACGCCTCCGTCAAAGACATCCGGGCCATCATCGACGACTCTGGTGAGTGTCAAAACATCGGCGGCAAAACGCATATATTATTTGTGGATGAGATTCACCGCCTCTCCAAAAATCAGCAAGATGTGCTCTTGCCCAGCCTTGAGAGTGGTCAGGTGAGATTTATCGGTGCCACCACAGAAAACCCATCTTTTAGTGTCAATAACGCGATTTTGTCCCGGTGTCTCACCTTCAATTTGAAGCCCCTTAGCGAAGACGCCCTGATCACTATGATGAAGCGGGCACTGACATCTGGCGATCCATCCCTAAAAAACCTCCAGCTGGGCCACGACGCGTTGGTCATGCTTGCCCGCTCCGCTAAAGGTGACGGCCGTCAGTGCCTTAACCTTCTCGCGGCAGCCGCGGCTTGTGTAACGCCAGATGAATCCGGCAACAGATATATCACCAGTGACGTGCTGGAGGGACTCAGCACAAGCCTTCCGATCCGCTATGACCGCGATGGTGATCAGCATTACGACGTGATATCGGCTTTCATTAAATCCATCCGCGCCAGTCATCC
The DNA here is from genome assembly GCA_947468665.1 of Oligoflexales bacterium. Taxonomy (GTDB): domain Bacteria; phylum Bdellovibrionota_B; class Oligoflexia; order Oligoflexales; family RGVZ01; genus CAMDKS01. Next base: position 21,110 of record CANILH010000042.1, read on the forward strand.
TGACGCGGCAGTCTACTACCTAGCTCGCATGATCGAGTCTGGCGAGGATCCATTGTTCATTGCCCGCAGGATGCTGATATCCGCGAGCGAGGACATCGGCAACGCCAATCCCACAGCACTCCTCATAGCTGAGTCAACATTCCGGGCCGTCGAGGTTCTGGGACTTCCTGAGGCGAGAATCCCGATGTCGCAGTGCGCGACTTACCTGGCAGCATCTCCAAAAAGCAACCGCGCCTACAACGCGATTAACGCCGCTCTTGCGGACGTGAAACAAACGGGACCATTGGAGGTACCGATTCATCTGCGCAACGCACCGACAAAATTTATGAAAGAGCAAGGATTCGGAGCAGGGTACGCATACGCGCACAATGATCTTGAGGGAGCAAAACGACTCCCCTACCTGCCGGCCAGCCTGAAAGGCCGCAAATATTACGAGCCACTCCCCGTGGGCGCTGAGAGACAGCTTATGGAGACCTTAAAACAGCTGAGACCCCAGGAAGACTGATCCGCTTTAATCATTAACAGAGAGGATTTACCCATGGCAAAAAACACAACCCCCACCGCCCTGATCTCTGTGACTGACAAAACAGGAGTCATAGACTTCGCCAAAGGACTAGCCGATCTTTCTTTTAGGATTCTCTCCACCGGCGGCACGGCAAAACTCCTGAGAGACGCTGGCATCACGGTCACGGAAGTCGCCGATGTCACCCAAAGCCCGGAAGTCCTGGGCGGCCGGGTAAAGACTCTGCACCCGATGATTCACGGGGGGATTTTAGCAGACCGCTCAAACGAGTCTCACATGAATGACATGGCTCGCATGGACTGGAGCGGCATCGACATCGTGGCCGTCAATCTTTATGATTTCGCCGGTGAGGCCAAGTCAAAAAACCTAACACTGGACAAAGCCATCGAGTACATCGACATCGGAGGCCCCGCCATGCTGAGAGCCGCCGCGAAGAACCACACCTACTGCATGCCCGTCATCGATCCCGCCGACTACGGTGATGTCTTAAAACAATGGCAAAATGGCGCCCCGGAAAAAGCCTTCCGCCAAAAACTCGCCAGTAAAGTCTTTGCCGCGACCGCAGCATACGACAGCATGATCTCCGCTTACTTCAAAGAAGCCCTGAGTCCTTCCAGCGCAGACGACACGTGGCCAGCGACCTTGAGTCAGGAGCTCAAACTCTCCCAACCTCTACGCTACGGCGAGAACTCACATCAGAAAGCCGCGTTTTATTATCCGGTCACAACACCACCCACTGGCCTTGCGGCAGCGAAATTTCTTCAAGGCAAAGAACTCTCTTACAATAACTATATCGACATCGACGCGGCGGCGGCGATTGTCGCGGATCTCGCCCCCCTACCCGCTATGACCATCATCAAGCACACCAATCCATGCGGAACCGCGACCAGCGCCACGCTGCCGCCACACGAGATCTTCGCCCATGCACTGAGCTCTGACCCGAAATGCGCCTTCGGGGGCATCGTCGCGTCCAACATCACGGTGACGGAGGAAGCGGCCCGAGCCATGTGCGAGATTTTTCTTGAGTGTGTGATCGCTCCTGACTACGCGCCGGCCGCCCTTGAAGTCTTTGCCGCGAAGAAAAATCTCCGGGTCCTCAAATCAAACGCGGTGCTTGAGTCCGGCAAAATAACAGCATCGAGCGTGCTATGGCGTTCAATAAATGGCGGGATTTTGGCACAAACCGCCGACGCCTTGTCCCAAAACCCATCTGCCTGGACCTGCGTCACCAAAAACCAACCCACGGCCACCATGCTGGCCGATCTGAACTTTGCCATGACTGTTTGTAAACACGTAAAGTCTAACGCCATCTTGCTTGCCTCTGGACTCAAAACAATCGGCGTCGGCGCGGGTCAGATGAGCCGCGTTGACAGCGCGCGTTTTGCCATCGATAAGGCCCGCGAGCTTGGTCACATTGTCAAAGGATCCGTGATGGCGTCAGACGCGTTCTTTCCGTTTCGAGACTCCGTTGATTTGGCCGCCAGAGCAGGCATCGCGGCGATAGTCCAGCCCGGTGGCAGCATGCGCGATAAGGAATCCATTGAGGCCGCCAATGAGCACGGCATCGTGATGATGATGACCGGAATCAGGCATTTCAGGCATTGAGGACCGGGAACCCCCGCCAATGCTGTCATGGTTCGGTATAGCTAACTGATATTATAGAGCCAATTTAAAAACTCTTGAAACACGGCTCTTTTATTTTATATGAGTGGATTTGTTAAGCATTTTTCCTCACGATGTAGCTACGAAACAAAACATCAGGAGAAAAAATGCTCAAGAAAACTGTATCTCAATACTTCATATCAA
>CANILH010000043.1 GCA_947468665.1 Oligoflexales bacterium
GGTGTCACCTTAATTTGGAAGTCTAGCAGATCGCGTGACAAAGCTTGAGAAGGCGGTTTTTAGAAAAAAGGCTGGTTAGTCTTGGATATGATGCTGGTCAAATAATTCACAAACCAGTCGGGTGTCACCTTAATTACCTTAATTATTCGAATTCGCGATGACATCAGAGTCCTGTGGATATGCCGCGCCTGCCGGTCCTGTTGGACAACCACTTCGTGGTAGCCCACAGGCCCTTGGACAAGCCTGCGGCTAGTCCACAGTCACTTGGATAACGCTGGCCGCGTTATCCACATACCCACAGGCCCTGCTTGTGCTTTCTTAAATTAAATAGATAACCGAATGTCCGTCACTCGCAAATCACTCCGACGCCGGAGCAAAATGTCGGTCACCGACAAAAAATATTCTTCTGCATTGGGTCCAGGGCAAAGCCCTGGTCGGTTGGGGTTCGCCAAGGGGACCATCGAAAGGTCCCCTGGCCGGAGCGCGAGGCGGAGCCTCGCATTGCATTCCCGCATTGCATTCCCGCATTGCATTCCCGCATTGTATTTCTGTATTGGAGCGCGAGGCGGAGCCTCGCAAGAAAGAAAGAAAAACGATCCCGAGTGGATTCGAACCACCGACCGCCGGATTAGAAATCTGGTGCTCTATCCAACTGAGCTACGGGATCAAAGTCTCTACCACCATGCAATGGCGGGCGGGGAGAATAACACTCATGGCGGCGCAAATAAATTAAAATCATCGCCCGGGAGGGGCGATGACGCGAAAAAACTGAGTGTTTATTACATGGACTCGCTGAACAGTGACACCTGATCGAGTAGATCATGGATCAGAACAAGGTCAGATTCTGGTGCTAATTCAAGAAGTTGGCGGTAGCGTCGGGCGAGTGCCAACTCGATACGCTGGGCGCTGACGCCCAAAACCGGGTCTTGCACGATTGTTGGCATATAGCGTGAAACACGAGCGGCTACAGTGCCTGTCACGGCAGCCAGTCCCGCAGGATCACTGTCTGGAAGGCCCCTTTGGGCGAAAATCAGACGGACAAGTTGTCGGAGGGCAGCGTGATGACGGTCCGTGCGGTCAAGGGCAGAAGAGGCGCCTGAGCGCTTGATTTGATATGAGGTGCGCTGTTTCGCAAGGTAAATGGCAACGGCAGCGTGTTCCAGTTGCAAGGCGCTGTTGAGGGCGTGAATATAGGGTGTGTCGTTATAGGTAAAGCCCCCACCATTTGGACCCTTACGACCAAAGGCAGACATAGTAATGGATCCGAGCCCTGGGGGGTAAGCCGCTTGATTGTACTTGCGCGCGATGGACATATCCGACCTTCATAAGTAAAGGCGTGATTATAAAATAGGCACTAGCAATAAGATAAGTTATCGGACGTACAATTTCAAGGCCTAAATTATTAAAAAAACGTTAATGATTTAAAATCTATAGCCTATCCCAATGGCTAGGACCGGAAGGGGGCGATTTGTAACCCGGCCCAGTTCAGACTTGGCCTTTTCGGCGAGATCGGTCTCGCTTTTGGCTCTCAGGTCGCCCAGGGCTCCGGTGACGTCTTCAGGGGTCCCGTCGGGTTGCACTATCTGAGCGTTAACCTTGGCTTTATGAAAGGTTCTGAACGGCGCGTAGATACCGGCTTCGGTCATGAGAGCCCACTGAGGGGTCAGGTCAAAAATAAAGCCCGTGGCAAAGCGCCCCACGTAGCTCAAGAGATGTATGTCAGCTTTTATCGAGAGCTCATTGCGGGTCTGGATTGCGGAGGAGTCGTTTCCGCAAGGGGGTTCTTTGGCGGCCTCGATAATACTGCATACGCGCAGTGGTGCCGCTGCCTCGCCTTTGATCCGCACTGATCTGATGCCTGCTGCAAATGACGTGTACCACTTGCCGCCAAATGGATGCCAGATTGCTCCGGCATGAATATGTGGGCCCCAGTCCATCTTAAAATTTATTTTGAAAGCGGGGTAGGCAGCGGCAAGGCCTGTCCTTTTGTCTGCTTTGATCACATCACTGGGCATAGACACATCGATCGTTACCGGCATGGGACCGCTCACGCCAAGCGTCAGGGCGAGATGTGGCGACACGCTGTAGCGATACTCCGCGCGAGCCAGCTCTGGAAGCGCAACGGCGCCTCCTATCATGTGACGATTTGATTTAACGGAATCGGCTGCGAATTCGGCTTCGTCAGTTGTTTTTTGAGTTGGTTTTTGAGTTGGTTTTTGAGTTGGTTTTTGAGTTGGCAGTGGCGCCTTCGGATATGAGGAACTCATCCCATGCTGCTTTGTTTCAGTTGCTTGGCCTCCAGACGTCCAATTAGGTGGAAGTGTCGAATTCGATTTAGCAAACGCCATAGATTGCAAAAATAATAAAAAAAATACGGTGAAAGCTTTACTACAATATCGTTTCATGGATTTCCATTCGCGTCGCCAGTGTTGTAAAATTAGCACGAGGCTTGTGCGGTTTTATTTATTTTACCTGAGGATTACTTATAAGTCCTCTTTGTGGGAGAGATCATGGGCCTAAACGATGATCCAACTGGTGAGCGGGAATTTTTGCATGACTTGAGCAACATCATTTCGATTGCTCAAGGCAGTCTCGATCTTCTGATGCGCAAAATTGAGAAGAATCCAGGTGAAGTGAAAATTGAGGATATGATGCCCAAACTTGAGTCTTCAGTGAACGCGGTTAAGAGGATGGTTAAGCTCCTCAATGCCCGTCGTGATAAAGTTCGCGCCGCTATGACCCCAGCCGGTGAGGCAGATGCAGCGTCTTGAGAGGTGTTTCTGTGTCTCTTTAATTGAACTTATTTGTTGAGTTTTTTATGGAGCGCGCGGCGTCAATGCTGCGCGTTTTTATTTCAGTAAGCTCGTCAAGAGTCATGTTCCAGTCAGCAGGGTAGTTGCCTTTCCATGCGGCAGATTCTATGGCTTCCAGGCGTTCGCATAATAATTTAAGGCCAATCATACCTGTATGGCCCTTCATTTTATGAATGATATCTCTGGCTTCGACCTTCTGATTGTTGCCGATAAGTTCCTGAATCGACTGAATATATTTCGGCCAATGTTCGTCAATCGTGGCAAGTTGGGACGAGAAAAATCCTGGGATACGCCCTTCTAGTTGCGTGAGTTGCCTCAGGATGGTTAAATTCAGGAGTTCTGGAGCCGTCACTGGTTTTCCTAACGTGCTGCCCGCCGCAGGGGGCTCAAAGTGCGTCAAAATCATTCTTCTTTTATGGACGTAAAAAGCATGTCAGTCAACATTACAGATAGTATTCAGCGGCGACTTACGCGAATAGCGGGAGTTCCGGGGGCTCATGCCAAGCCCGCTGCATGCGGTTTGCTGGCTACTTGCCCTCACTGCGCATCCCATAAAGGTGTTCAGCTTGAAGCCGGATCCTCTACGGTTGTGGCATCCCTGTGTAGGTGTGTAGAAAACTGCTCTCTTTGTGGTGGCAGCTGCATGAAGCCAAGTAATGACAACGTTGTGGCGTTCTGCACCGCGACAAACCCCCGTAAAGTAGTCGGGCTTATAAATGAGGCCCGGATACCGGTGCGTTACCTGGGCGCTGATCTTGCTAAATTTGAGGGATTCAGTTCAAAAGAACCTCTGCAAAAAACAACAGTCGCCAATTGGCTTCGCACACTTCAGCCAGGGAAAAGCTCTGGACTTCTTCTGAGTGGTCCGGTTGGCATGGGCAAAAGCTGGTTTCTTGCCGCGGTTGCCAAGCATCTGGCATTCCAGGGAATCAGTGTTCGATACGCGGATTTTTTCCAGCTGGTGCATGAGCTTCGCGATGCCTATTCCAAGGAGCGTTCCGATAAATCAAGTCTAGTGCCATTTCAGCAGGTCGATGTCCTTATTATCGACGAGCTCGGCAAAGGCCGTAATTCGGAGTGGGAACTAAGCGTTGCCGACAGCCTTATCAGCGAGCGATACAACGCCAATAAGTGCATTATCGCAGCGACAAATTACCCGCTTTCAGGGTCTCCGGAGGATAACGCCAAGCGCGAGATCAATTATCTGCGCGCCGCAGATCAGGCGACAACCAATCAGATGAACGCAAACACCTTTGAGCCCCTCAGTCAGAGGATCGGCGCAAGAATGTTCTCGCGTCTGTCTGAAAACTGCGTTTGTATTGAAGTTAGCGGCGCAGATCGCCGGCGCAGGTAAGTCGTGAGTCAAGAGTCAGGTCAGTTAGCGAGGACATGCCGCGTTCCGTTTCTTAGTCGCTGGAGCCCGGATAATCACATGTGGGGTCTCGTGCGGGGTCAGACGGGTGTCACGATCGAGCAAAAAGCTTTTAGCTGCTGCGGTGGAGATGGCATTGCCGTCTCCGACACGGATCCAAGGAGTGCACGCCTGTGTGGATTGTCCAGACGCTGGAATTTACTGTCTCATGTGCTGAGAGCCAAATCAGATCTTTCGTTTAAACAAGAAGACATCAAAGGTCTTGAGGATTTTTTTCAGCGTCATCTGGACGCGATCCTTCGCGCTGATAAGGGACAGATTATTAACGCGGCGCATACGCCCTCGATCCCCACTGGGCTTGGCGCAAACTTGCCGTGGACACTTGCCGGCACTCTTGGCTGGCACTTTGAGGTACTCACGCTGATTACAAAACTTGGCGACGGAACTGTGCCGTTAAACCACTGGAACGAGCTGCTCGGAAAATTTCACGGGTCAAGAGTGATCGTGATGGTTGACGGCGTCTCAGAGCTCTGGGCTCCCGCAAGGCTTGAGGCTTTGGAGGCGATTATCGGCTTCGCGTCTGAGCGCCTCTTGCCGGTTTGGTTGTTTGAGACTCCAGGCTCGGGTAAGTCCTCTCAGCCGGAGGCTCAGAAGTCTCGTTCATTTAAGTCTGCGGTCAACAAGAGACTGGCTGGAATCAAAAATAAATCTACCGGTGACTGGCTCTCCGAGCAGTGTCGTGGCCGTCTTAAAGAGATATGTTCTGTGCCGTTTTCATCGCCGCAACGAACTGGAATTCCAGATTTTGTCTGAACTGATTTAGTTTTACCCAAAGCACGACATGGGGGATTTCCCCGTGTTTTTTGGTTATTTAATCCTCAAGATTACCCGACATCCTCCGATAACGACCTCTGAACAGGTTTACATCAGGAGGTTTTAACCATGCGTCTCAACATACTCGCCAGGTTATACATGGCCGGCGCCTTAATGATCGCCTCAACACTGGGATACGCAGCCGACACGCAGCCAATCGGCCGGAAGCTTGATAACGCGAAGATTATGGAGCGCGTGCAGCTTGTGGGAGTTATCGCTGGTGGTTCCGGAAAAATCTCTGGGATAGCAGTTATCAAAGATATTCAGACAGGACGTACCTATGCCATTAAGACTGGGGACAATCTTCCCGGAGTCCAGCATATCAAGCTCGACCGCGTACAGCGTGAGCTTGCGGTGTTCATGGCAGAGGGAAAGGAATTTCATGTCCGTTTGGCTATGGGCGGCTACACGCAGGAAGCCGACGATGACGAGGATATTACCGCTGATCTGAATAAAGCGGATGGTCCTGGATTATTTGAGATCTGGTCTGGCGACAAAGCCGGTGAGGGAGATGAAATTGTAAAGGAAGGCGCACGGAATCCAGAAAGACGGGCAGCGGATGAGCCTAAAAATCTAGTCGCGACTCCTATGGTTTCTGGAATTAAAGACGTTCCTGTTGCTGAGACACCGGTTGATTTACGCAAGGATCGTGATGGCCCAGTTGTTAAATATCTGGATTCTCTGACCGCGCCGCGTCATGACGACGAGCAGGAATGAAAGCCGGACTTTGAACTATTACTCGTGCGGAGCGCTGTACCAGCCATCGGCTGCGCGACGGTCGTGAATCAATGTCCACGCGGCTCCGCAGAATAACTTCCCAATACTTGTAAGGTCTGGATCATCCATGCTGGCCTCGGCCCGTATGATAATATTCAGTTGATCGCATTGTGACGCGAGTTCTCGCAGGTTGTTCAAGTCAGACTTGGCCTGGGCAAGCGTATCAAAGTAGACCGCTTTATAAGTCCTCTCAGCAGGTTTTGGAGCTACCGCCGCCGTAGCCGCCGATGGCGCCCGGCTGATGGTTTTCCTGGGTTGCAAAGCGCTCTGAAACGCGAGTTTGCCTCCGGAACGGTCGAGCTGCTGCTGCCCCTGGGAACGGCTCTCGTCAGGGGACGCCTGTTGCTGCCGTCCTTGGTTGCGATTGTCGCCGCGGTTACCTTGGCCGCCCTGTTGACCGCCGCGTCCGCCGCCTTGCTGGCCGCCCTGTTGAGCACCTTGCTGGCCGCCTTGTTGACCACCGCGTCCGCCGCCTTGTTGGCCGGCTTGTTGACCACTGCCGCCGTTATTGCCGCCGTGCCTGTTTCTTCCGCCTCGTCCTCGTCGTGACATAGTTCTTAGCCTTTCATGGTTAACAGCCAGCGGGTTCCGCGTTCATCCGGTCCTGGATGATGCCGAGCGCGTCGTCGATTTTGATTCGTTGTTGGGTCGCCGTATCGCGGTCGCGGATGGTGACCGTATCGTCTTCCAGAGATTGCATGTCAACCGTTAGACAATATGGGGTTCCGATCTCGTCGTGTCTCGCATAGCGCTTGCCGATGGATTGCTGTTCGTCATAGCTGATGTTGAGGCCCGCTCGGCGTAGTTTTTTGACGATATCGCGGGCTTTCTCCGGCAGGCCGTCTTTTTTGACCAGCGGTAAAATAGCGGCTTTGAACGGCGCGAATTTCGGATGAAGTTTGAGTACGACCCTAGACTTGTCTTTGCCCTCGTGATCGACGCCTTTTTCCTCGGTGTAAGCGTCGAGAAGAAAACACAATACACTCCGGGTAAGGCCCGCCGCAGGCTCAATAACATAAGGAATATAGCGCCAGCCATTTTTACCGGTGGCCGGATCTGGTTTGTTCTGGTCAAAGTAGCTGAGTTTGACGCCAGTGGCCTCTGCGTGTTTAGTGAGATCGTAGTCGGTTCTTGAGGCGATGCCCTCAAGCTCACCCCAGCCCCACGGATACATGTATTCCACGTCGTAGCACTCGTCGCTGTAATGGGCGAGCTCGTCTTGATCATGGGGACGCAGCCGGAAGCTGTTAGAGTCGATGGCGTAGCGTTTATACCAGGCCATGCGTTCTCCGCACCAATACTTCATCCACTCGCCCTGGGTTCCGGGCTCACAGAAAAACTCCATCTCCATCTGCTCAAACTCACAGGAGCGGAAGATGTAATGTTCGACTACGATCTCATTGCGGAAGCTTTTTCCGACCTGGGCAATTCCAAAAGGCACTTTCATGGACATGGACTGCTGGACATTCAAAAACTGCACAAACATCGCCTGGGCTGTTTCTGGCCTGAGATAAACGGCGGTTTTGGAGGCGACTTCATCGACGGCAGCGCGCTTTTGCTCGGGCGTCATATTTGGATCGATGGCCGCCAGCATGTCGCCGGTGGGATCCACGGGACCAAGGCTTGTGCGGAACATGAGGTTAAACTGGCGTTCCTGGCTCATGAGTGGGCAGGAGCAAACCGGACATACATAGCCGCGGTCGCTGACTGGTGCTTTTAGCTTCTCACCCGAGGATTTGCCACCTTTGTGATAGGTTATTTCCTTGCCAGCCGGCTGTTGTGGAGCCTTATCAGCTCGAAACCGCTCACGGCAGTTCATACAGTCCACCAAAGGATCTGAGAATCCTGAGAGGTGACCAGAGGTCTGCCATACGCGTGGATGCATCATAATGCTGGCGTCGAGACCTACGATATCCTCGCGCTCGTAGACCATGGATTTCCACCATTCATTGGCAATATTTCGTTTTAACTCAACGCCGAGTGGACCGTAATCGTAACAACTGCGGAGGCCGCCGTAGATCTCTGAACTTTGGAAAATGAAACCGCGGCGCTTACAAAGCGAGACGATTTTAGTCATGAGGTCGAGATTTGTTTCTTTTGAGGATTCCAGTGACGATTCCTTGGACATTTTGACTGCAGCCTGACTTAAGTTTTGTTTCGGATATCCGCGGATTTCCGGATTTGTGATTCAAATTCCTTTTTATTACAGCTATTTGCCATAAAAAGAGGGCGTTCAATGTTATACATGGAATCATGTGGGGTGACAAACATAAAGCTTTAGCCGCGACGCCCCGGCCCAGACAGCACAGGGGATGAGCTAATTTTATGCAACGAGCCGTTTATCTTGAGTTTTGAGCTTCATGGTTATATGATCTTGGTACGGGTTTTTTGTGCGTATCAATAAGCTGACCGCTATGGTGTGGGTAGGCTTTTTAGGCCTTTATTGTGGGGCCGGTTTTGTGACCTCTAAGGTGGGGTCTGATTTTTTTTACGGAGTGTTTTTATGAGTAAGCGTGTCGCGTCAGCAGGCAAAAGCGCATCTACAATCAAGGCAGGGGGAAAGTCCTCGTCCAAATCCTCAAAAAACGATTTTACAGACTACAAAGTTAAGGACATTAGCCTTGCCGAGTGGGGGCGCAAAGAAATCGAGATCGCCGAGAAGGAAATGCCGGGTCTGATGGCTCTCCGTAAAGAATTCGGCGCGAAAAAACCTCTCAAAGGTGCGCGCATCGCTGGATGTCTTCACATGACAATTCAGACAGCTGTTCTCATGGAGACACTTGTTGAGCTCGGCGCCGAAGTCCGCTGGTCCAGCTGCAATATTTTCTCAACTCAAGATCACGCTGCAGCCGCTATGGCAGCCGCGGGAATTCCAGTATTCGCCTGGAAAGGCGAAACGCTCAAAGAATACGACTGGTGTATCGATCAGACTTTGATGTTTGGCGATAAGCCTATGAACATGATTCTTGATGATGGTGGTGACTTGACCGTTATGGTGCATCAACAACATCCAGAGATGCTGAAACACATCAAAGGAATCTCAGAGGAAACCACGACAGGCGTACATCGTCTTTATCAGATGCATGAGAAGGGCAAACTAAAAATCCCCGCGATTAACGTTAATGACTCTGTGACTAAATCAAAATTCGACAACCTTTACGGCTGCCGCGAGTCTCTCGCCGACGGTCTGAAACGCGCCACCGATGTCATGGTCGCGGGTAAAGTCATAGTCGTCGCTGGATACGGTGACGTGGGCAAAGGCTGCGCGCACTCCATGCGTGGGTTTGGCGCGCGCGTTCTCATTACTGAAATCGACCCAATCTGCGCTCTGCAGGCGGCGATGGAAGGTTATGAGGTTGTTACTATGGAACATGCGGCTCCAGAGGCCGATATTTTCATTACCGCCACAGGCTGTGACGACGTAATCACCGAGAAGCATTTCAAAGTTATGAAAGACAACGCCATCGTTTGTAACATCGGTCACTTCGATAGTGAAATCGATGTGGCGTGGCTTGAGAAAAACCGCAAAAAGGAAATCAATATCAAGCCGCAGGTTGATAACTTCATCCTCAGCAACGGCCGCTCGATTATTCTTCTGGCCCGCGGTCGCCTGATGAACCTTGGCTGCGCCAACGGTCACCCAAGCTTTGTTATGTCCAACAGTTTCACCAACCAGATCATGGCTCAGATGGAGCTGTGGTGTAACCCAGGCAAGTACAAAGTCGGCGTTTACACGCTGCCTAAAAAGCTCGACGAGAAAGTCGCGATGCTGCACTTGGGCAAACTCGGTGTAAAACTGACGAAACTCACCAAGAAGCAAGCTGACAATCTCGGAATTCCTGTTGAAGGCCCATTCAAGCCAGATCATTACCGCTACTGATTCTTGATGGACTAAGTTGAGAATTAAGGGGACACTTTAAGGAGTGTCCCCTTAATTTTTGATTTTGATTTGAACAGGAGTCATATATGCGAGCAGCGGTGTTATTGCTTTCTTTTCTATCTATTTTCAGTAATGGGCCTCGTCTTGCAGCGTCTGACGTGGGGGATTTAGCCAATGGTGACTCGATTTTAAAGATGGTTCCCGTAACGTCGATTTCTGACGGGTATTTTGGCGGCAAGAGACTTTATTTCAATCTGGCGTGTAATGAGCGCTTTATGCAGGTCTTAACCGAGAAAGAATCCCAGTCTGCGCTTGACGTCGGTATTCTGGTTGAAGAGTTGGATTACAGCTGTAATCGCCCTGACCGGGAGCTGTTTGGCCGCGTTACCCCAAACGGCAGAGATCTTCACCCAGTGATGGCTTTCAATGAAGTCTGGTACTGTTCGGCGATGTGTTACACGGGAGGCGGTTCAAACCATACGCCGACCTACCAGTTCGTTTCGGCCTTTGGCACCAGTGAGAAACAGGCCACCAATAATCTCGCCTGTGGTTCGGATTACCTGATGAATCTTCGCTGCGGCGAAGAAGACGTTCATTAAGCCGTTGATTTCATAGATATATATAAAGCATGGTGCGTGGTTGTCGCCAAAACTGGACTGGTGGCGATCCAGGCTGGTATCATATTATTATCACTATATATTACTGTGAACGCAGATGAATAAAATTCATCTAAAGTTTTGCGGGAATCATCCGATAAGTACCAGTATCTGAAACATGGGGGGATTGCCATGAAAGACATCAAGACGACCCAGGACACCAGAAAAAGTCACAATGAGCAGCTGATTCGCCGCATGAAATCAGGTGAGCCACTTTGGAGTTACGACAGCAAAGCAAGCTGGTTTCCTCCCCGCCCAGCGATTGAAAAAGACCCTGAGGCGATCAAACGCCTCTACAAAGACAGTAACGGCAATGAATCCCAGTATAAGGATCCAGCCGTACGACACATCGAGAGTCGTCTTAAGATCGTTGCTAGTCAGACTGATATTAAAAAGACGGAAAAAACAGGCTGAGTAAACCCCCATGTCCGTATTTTAAAGGATCCAGTACATTGCGAAATCAGCGGCCGGTAACCAACCGGCCGTTTTTATGTCCTCGCCATCAAGATCCTTGCCGCTCAGCATAGAATATTGCGGACCGCCTCCAAGGCGCAGATTAAAGCCATTCGCGTTCCATTGCTGCGCTAGCGTAAATCGCATGGAGAATGTCTCCAACTGCTCAAGGCGGGTTCGCTCAAAACGGGACGACAGCAGAATCCGCTCCCCTGAATTGCGCTCCCACTCGGCAGTAATCTGGAACCTGTCCTCAGTAAAACCGGCGATAGATTGCAGCTGCATCGTGCGGTTGGCGAAAGAGTGCCCGTCCTGGGACTTTCCGGTGCCATGCTTTGCCTCGTAGAGTTTTTCTTTGCCGTAGGGGCTTAATTCAGCCTCTGAATGTCCAAAACCGCTGGCCCAGAAGCTATGGATGATAAGTCTTTGGGAGACGCGATTACTCCATGAGACAGAGGGTCGCACTATCTCGGCTCTTAGTTTTGAGAAGCGTTTTCCCATATCACCCCACCAGAGTGATTTACGGGATGCCGAGATGTATTTCACACCGATAGCCCAATCGTCCTCACCGAAGCTTGGCACCTGCCATTTAGCCTGGACGGTCCGCGCTCCGAAGGCCAACGCAGATGGATCTGAGCCCACCATAAGCCCATTGCTGGCGCCGGCCTCCAGCAGGCTCCCGACGGCGAAACCTCCCAGGGGAAGCACTGAGGCTGTCCACTCGTCTGGGATAGGAGAACGACCGGATTTAACCCCCGGTGCAGACGTAGCAGCAGCGTCTGCAGCTAAACAGGGTTTGACTGGCAGAAAAGTTAGCGGCAGCAGCAGGAGAGGGGACGTAAGCCTAAAGTGCATAAAATGGACTCTCCTCGGTGAGACGGATTTCGGACCCTATGGAAAAACCCTATGAGACTTGGCCTATAACAACTTCGAGATTTTATTGCCCCTGAGCGGGTGCGTGGAAGGCAGTCGTAACTATCTAATAGTCCATGTATTTTAGCACCAATGTACCGGCTAACTCAAGTTCCCTAAAGTCGCACCCCCTAATTTGTCGAAGACTCACCTGATGGCTGGTGGGGAGCTAACCTACCGGTTCTTTATAGAGGAGATTAGTTATGAAAATGTTACGTCGTTTAGGCGTCGCCCTGCTCTTGGCTGCTACAGCCCAAGGGTGTGCGACCGTTGGAGGCAAGAAAATCGCCGCCAAAAAGAGGCCGAGTCCGTCAGCGCGAATCACCCACGAGAGCTTTGCTCTTATGGATGACTCAGCTGGTATGGACGTGGAAATCGCCGCTCGCGGCAACAAAGTGCGAGGTCTCTCTGACTACTGATGGAATCTTTAGAGGCTATTTCATCACAGGCAGTAGAGGTCCGAGTATTTGCCCGTCAAGTACGTCATGTAGGGCTTGATGGACATGCTAGTCTTTGTCGCGCGCAAAATAAGGCTGTCTGGATCGAGACTGGCACCGTAGTGGTGCAGGTTTTGATTCAGCCAGACTTTTAATTTTGAGAAATCACCGTTCGTGAACTCTTTGTCTATTGTCGGGATCTCTGCCGCAGCCGCGTCAAAAAACTGGGCGCTGAGAATATTACCGATAGTGTACCCCTGAAAGCTTCCGCCAACAGCCCCACCGTACCAGTGAACATCCTGCATACAGCCGTTTTTGAAGTCGGTAACCTTCACGCCAAGATCGGACGCATAACGTGCGTTCCAGGCCTCCGGCAGGTCTTTTATAGCAAGCTTGCCCTCAAGCATCTGGCATTCGAGATCAAAGCGAATCATGACGTGCAGGTTATATGTCAATTCGTCAGCGTCGACCCGGATCAGACCGGGACTCACCTTATTTATCGCCCGCAGGAACTGGTCCTGGGGGACTTTCTCGAAGTGAGAGAATGTTTTTTGCATTAGAGGATAAAAGAAATCCCAGAAGGGTTTGCCGCGGCCAACGCGGTTTTCCCAAAGCCTCGACTGGCTCTCGTGAACGCCGCTTGAAACGCCGCCGCCCACGATATTCCCATCCAGCTCAGGACTAATTCCCATCTCATATAGGGCGTGCCCCACCTCGTGGATGACGCTGAAGAGACAATCCGTCAGGTCTTCACGTCTAGCGCGGGTAGTGATGCGGATGTCACCGCCTGAAAGTCTTGTCATAAAAGGGTGGGGCGAAAGATCCATGCGCCCACGAGCAAAGTCATATCCCAGGCGGGCGGCGATAACTTTGCAGAATTCAAGCTGTGCCTTCTCCTCGAAATCCCCTTCCAGGCATTTGGCGTCGATTTGGTGCTTTGATGAGGTGACTTTTTTAACAAGAGGAACCAGTTCATGGCGAAGCTCCGAAAATAGCGCCAGCGTAGACTTTACCGTGACGCCCTGATCGGCGTACTGAATCAGCGAGTCCATCGGGTGATCCATGCCAGGGAAACAGTCCGCGAACCTGCGGCTCAGTTCCACAGATTTCTCAAGGAGAGGCCTGATGGCCAGGAAATCATTTTTCGGGCGGGCCACTGTCCAGGCGGTGTAAATGCGAGAGTAGTGCTCGTTCATCTCGCTTTTGAGCGTGGAGGGAACCTTTGCCTCAAGGTTTCTCTGACGTCTGGCCTCGCGCACAAAGGCGGCGTCCATGTTGTCCGGGGACTCTTTGTCAGCCCAGGACTCAAGGGTTTTGATAAGCTCGCCTGTCTCTTTGGATGTAAGAATCTCATGGGATAATTTGGCGAGAGTGGCCATCTGGCGGCCGCGCTGCTCAGCGCCGGCGTCCGGAAGCATAGTAGCCTGATCCCAGTTAAGAATACTGGACGCGAGATTGATGTCAGTCATCGTCGCGAGACGGGATTTAAGAGCGTTCAATGCTTCTGTCACGGTACCTGACTCCTTACCTGGAGAACGTTATATAAATTTAACCGCTGACACTCAGCCGATATGGGTCATGCCGCTCATGTATGGCTGCAGGCATTTTGGGATCGCGATGCGACCGTCTTTTTGTTGATGCACCTCAAGGAGAGAAATCAAAACCCGCGGGCTCGCGATCGCGGTGTTGTTGAGCGTGTGGCATATTTTAGCATGGCCTTCTTTGCCCTTGTAACGAAGCTTCAGGCGCCTCGCCTGAAACTCGTGAAATGTCGAACATGAATGGGTTTCACCGTAGTTTTTGCGTGATGGCATCCAGGTCTCAATATCATGTTTGCGGACCTGCCCCTGACCGAGATCACCGGTGCATACGTAAACCACACGGTAGGGCAATCCGAAATCCTGAAGACATTCCTCGGCATTGGTAAGCAGCTCGGTGTGAAGTGCCTCGGAGGCTTGCTCGTCAGCGAGGCCAATGATGACCTGCTCGATTTTTTGGAACTGGTGCACACGGTAAAGTCCAGAGGTGTCTTTGCCGTAGGTGCCGGCCTCGCGGCGAAAACAACCGCTCCAGGCCATCATTTTGATGGGAAGTTTTTCTTCTGGAAGAATCTCACCAGCATAAAAACTTGTGAGCGGCACCTCGGCGGTTCCGACAAGAGCCATCTCGTCTTTTTCGGCGTAATAGGCCTGTTCGCGGCCGGTCGGAAAATATCCCGTTCCTACCATACATTCCTCACGCACGAGAACCGGCACACTCATGGGCTGATAGCCTTTGGTGATGAGTTTGTCGTAGACATAACGAAGCACAGCCTGCTCAAGCCGGGCACCCATGCCTGTCAGAACGTAGCTGCGGGAGCCGGCGATGCGGACGCCACGCTCAAAATCAACCAGTCCAAGCTTTGTGCCAATGGTGATGTGATCCAGCGGCGTGAAATCAAAGGTCGGTACAGCCCCCCATTTTTTGACTTCGACGTTTTCGCTGTCATCCCTGCCCACAGGGACATCCGCCCGCGCGGGTGCCGGTACGAGCAGGAGCATGGCGTCAAGCTCCGCTTTTTTGGAGGCAAGCTGAGCCTCAATAGTTTCCATCTTGGATTTGATGGCGGAGACCTCGCCTTTCATGGATTCACGCTGATCCGGAGAGGCCTTGCCGATTTCTTTGGAAAGACGGTTACGGTTGGCCTGGAGTTCTTCCAGTTGGGATTGCAAAGGGCGGACATCGCTGTCGAGTTTTAGGACGGCGTCGATGTCGATGTTATTGCGTTTATCGCGCGCGCCTTTTTTGATGAGGTCGACGTTGTCACGGATGAATTTGATATCGAGCATGGTGAGATCCGCTCCCGGAAAGTTACTGTCAGTATGCATTTTGCTAAGGGGCATGATTGTAATAAAATCAGTGCCTTGTCGCAACGATTGAAATCACTTAGAACGAATTATCCTCCTCGTTTTGTATTTGCCGAAAAAATTACAGCGCCCGTGCCAGCGGCGAGCAGGCTCTGGCCATGCTGGCCGAGACTCAGCCGAGGGTTGTGGTTCTTGACGTCATGAGTGCACGGGATTCTTGATACGCTATAATCATTAAAAAGCATAGAATCTTTAAAATGCCTATTGTAACTGTTGATTTTATGACCTTCGTTTGATACATAGCACTCCTAAATTGTTCAAGGAGTGCTATGCCCATATCTGTCGATAAAATGGATCAGACCACGAGTGCTGAGAATGTATTTACCCGGCGCCTCGGTCTGCCTTTTGCACCCGTGATTCTCGCGCCGCTCGCCGGTGTGTCAGATCATCCGTTCCGACGAGCATGCGCCCGTCACGGTGCCGATCTTACATATGTAGAGATGATCTCCGCTACGGCGCTTCTTTTTGAGAGTCGTCGTACGTTTGATATGCTCAAACGCCACGAGAGTGAGTCAATTCTTGGCGTACAGATCACCGGAAAAACCGCCGACGAGGTTGGTCGCGCGGTAGGAATACTTGATAAGATGCCTTTTGATACCATCGATATCAATATGGGTTGTCCGGTCAATAAAGTCGTGAAAACCGGCTGCGGCAGTGGGATCCTGAAAGATCCAAAACGTGTCTACGAGACAACAAAACTCGCCCGTGAATCGACGGGAAAACCTCTTTCCGTAAAAATCCGTCTTGGATGGGACCGTGACAATGTTACATGGCCGGAAGTCCTGGACGCGGCAGAAATGGGCGGCGCTGACTGGATCACCATTCACGGAAGGCTTAGAAGTGATGACTATGGCGCCGCTGTTAATCTTGACGCTGTCGCGGAGCTAAAACGCAAAGCGAAAATTCCAGTAATCGGTAATGGCAATATCTTCTCGCCGGGTGACGTGATGTATATGCGCGAGCGCACAGGCGTTGACGGCGTGATGGTGAGTCGCGGCGCCCTCGGTAATCCATGGGTGTTCAATACCATCAAAAATGGCGAGACGCCGGTCACCATCGACGAGTGGGAACAACTCGCTCTTGAGCACCTCGCGTGGCAGCAGGAAGAATACGGCGACGAAGGCTCAGGAGCTGTTTGCATGCGCAAGCATTTACTCTGGTACGCGAAAGGCTGGCCCGCGGCGAAGCGTCTTCGTGAGGCAATCAGCCATACAGGAAAGTTATCAGATTGCGCGAACCTCGTGCGTGAGTTCGCTGCTGAGCAACGCAAAGCTGGCGTAAGTGTGCGGTCTACTGTCTGGCCCATGGATCTGGAGAACAGGTTTCAGTGGGATCCCAAGTATGACATGGACCGGGCGCTCGACCGGGGCGTGGGAGATGACGGCCTCAACCCGCCGGTTTGACGTGGGTCCTAGTGCTAGCTCGGTTTACTTTTGATACCACTTTGGCCATAATGTCGTTTTTTTATAATGAATGGCATATAAAATACTTGATTTTGGTGTTTGTTTTAATATATAAGTATTTTTATGATGACGCGGCAATTTATCAATTAGTCTAATAGACGGAGGGTGCGTATGAAAAAGGTAATCGTAGCGAGTTTGATGTTAGCGGCTGGTTCTGCGAAGGGTGAGGAGGTTCAGGCGACAAAACGCGCACCACTCATGACTCCCGTTGAGAATTTATATGGCCATGTTGAGGCTCGTCAAACCAGCCTGCGTTGGGAAAACGAGGGCGGCGAAAAACAAACTGGCATCGCCAGCTATAAACTCATACCCCGTATCGGAACTAAAGCTTATAGCAAACGTCTTGATCTCTGGGTTGAGTCACCGATTGTAAGCCAAGCACGCACCAGCAATTATCAGCAGGGCAGGTCCAACTACCAGGTTACCTTCGCCGCTTACCAAGGTGATATTCTCTCTGTGACGCCTTACTCTCAGGGCTACCTCCCATATCAGGGAGCCCGTCTTGAGTCCGACTTCGCTGTGACGGTTGACGCGTCAAAATCTCTTAATCTCACCGGTGGCAAATTTACATTGCACGGAGGCATTGAGCCCCAGGTTTCCACAGGAACTCAGGCCGCGAAATCAGATGCCCCAGTGGTCAGCCGTGAGGGAACCGCTCTCACCGAAGACGGCAAGGCCAAGAGCCAGAACGTTGAAAATCAGGAGCCAACCACGACTCTCGAGTACATCGCTGGCGTAGCGTTTGTGCCTTCGTTCGCACCTAAGGTTTCATTTTCGGCGGATGCATTTTTTGACCGCAAATATAAGCCAACATATGAGGTCAAGTCTGATGAGACTGGCGACCACACCGAAAAAACCGGTTACGTCGTCAAAGACACGACACTTACGGATGTTGTCGTGGCGTACAAGGCCGATGACTTGACAACTATTCAGTCTTTGACCAGGATCCGTAACGATGGACTCTATGCAAGAGGGAAGAACTACGATGCGGAAGACGGTCGTGTTCAGCAAGTTGAGCAGCGCCTTTCATTGATCCATAAATTGTTCTAAAATAAACGCTGACCCATTTAATATTATGAGGTTAGCGGACAGTGCAAAGATCTCCGGATTTAAATCGACGAATTCTATTTACGCTCTGTGGCTGCCTTACGGCGGTCACGGGGCGTTTTGCTTTCGCGAACGTCGTTGGCCCGGATATGCAAAATTTCAATACAACCCCTGACGGGCTTGATTTTGTGACCGTTCAGTCGTCAGAAACATTGAAGGTCGGTTACTGGAACTTTGGTCTATTCCTGAACCAGGCGACGGGCACGCTGCCGAAGTTTCCTGACGACGGCTCCAATCGCCCCGTCGGAAACTATGACGATAGGCTGCTTGGCATGGACATCAACGTCGCCGCCGGCGTGACCAACCGGCTGACCCTTGGCATCAGCGTGCCGCAGATTTTGGCCCAGACGGTTAAATCGAGTGACGGCGTGGTGCAGGGCGAGTTCCTGAAAACCGGCACCACCGAAATCAGACCAATGATGAAATATCATATTGCCGGAGGCTCCAGTGGCGGAGTCGCCGGTATTGTTTCGGTCGGACTGAACATGGTTGAGGACAATCCCTACACCGGTCTCGGGGCGCCCCCGATCATGAGTTTTGAGATCGCCATGGATAATTCCTTTGGCCCGTTTGCCGCCGGCGTGAACGTTGGCTATAGGCACCGCACGCCGGGCCAGCAGTTAACAGGGGCACCGGTTGAGCCACTTGGAAGCCAGTGGCTCGGTAGCGGTGCTATCAGCGCGTTGATCAGTCCCATCAAGTCGCGGTTGATCGCTGAGGTTTTTGGCAGTCTTCCTGTAAAAAATACTACCAACCGCTCAGACCGCATGATGTCATCGGCCGAGACATTGCTTGGTATCAAACACATGGCCACCGACGCGCTGGCACTCCACGCCGGCGTCGGACGCGAATTGACACACGGCATCGCGTCTCCGGATTTTCGCGTATACGCCGGATTGAATTACATGATGGGGCCAAGTGTGGAAAAAGAGCAAAAACAGGCTATTTTGCGTCGAAAACCAGCCAAAAAAGAAAAGCCTGTTGTGGAAGACTTTGTTCCCGAGGAATCTGATGAACTGATCGTGACTGACTCTATTCCTGAAACCACCGTGCCGCCAATGGGTGAGGAAACGTTTATTGTCAGTAACGTTATGTTCGCTTTTGACCGCGATAGCCTTGTAACACCAGGCGGCAAGGACATTTTACGCAAACTTGCGGTATACTTAATGAAGGCACCTGAGTTCAAGCACCTGACCATTGAGGGGCATACGGATTTCATTGGTTCGGTAGGCTATAATCAAGAATTAAGTCTGCGGCGGGCGAATCAGATCATGCGTCACCTCGTTGACGTGCTGCATGTTGATAAAAGCCGCGTGAGCGTGGCAGGGTACGGAGAGTCAAGACCAATCGCTGACAACGGCAACTTCCAGGGCCGGCAGCTGAATCGACGGGTGGAGTTCAAAATTCAGAGATAACGTGACGCGCAGGCGTTAGGGGAGCGACAGATGAGATTTGATAAAGTAGTGGTTCGTCGCATCAAGGAGCAATTGCGGGGTAAAGTTAACCCCAACGGCGTGAGGCTCGGGGTTTTGTGTGTGCTAATTGGCGTGACATCAACTGCGGCTGTTATTTCGTCATGTAAATCCCGCTATGGATTCACCAATCAAAATAAAGAGGGCGCGGAGAAGTCAATTGACACCCATAGTGGTGGCTCAACAACCGGGTCCACAACTGTTTCTAGCCCCGTAGCCGATACTGGAAACACAACAGGCACCTCTACGGGGAGCACCACCGGTTCCACCGATGGTAACTCAACCGGAAACATACCCACCACTCCGGGAGGTCCGATCGCGGGCATTGAGGCGTGGCAGGACGGACATGTTGTGACAGCGGTCGCGACAGGCAAAGTCGTTTACTTCAAACTGACAAAATGGACCCACGACGCCAGCGCCACAACGGGTTGCCCTGACAACGTTGGCATTGTTCAGTCCTCATGGACGATCGGCACGCGTCCGCAGGTTGATATCCAGCGTTTCGCGGGGCAGGACTGCAGGTCCTTTGACTATAGCGGAACTTTCACCAAACCCGGCAGCATCGGCATCAAGCTTGACGTTCTGACTGGTGACGGAGAAAATGCACACGCTGAGGCGACGTATGCGGTCACGGGTGATATATATAATGGGCCGGTAACACCGTCACCAGCGCCATCGAACTCTCCGTCAGCGCCATCCAAGACACCAACTCAGAAATAAATAATTCTAAATAGGGACACCCATAAAAAGGGACACCCGAGAGCCCGGGGCACATGCCCCGGCTAATTTTGAGTTTTTATTTTGTATATTAAAAAAATCTCGAGTGTCGGATTTTATTTCTGCACCAGGATCAAATATTGGCTTAAATAGCGCAAAATGCGCTTACGGCTTACGAGATAGCAAACGCAGATACCCAAGCAGGGAAAATACATAGGCCTTGATTTGATCTGGATCGCCATTTAGTTCACTTGAGTTGCCCTTCGCCAAGTCGTCCTTCAGTTTGAGTAAATTCTCGCCAATATGATCCAACTCCCGATATATATAGCCATACATCAAAATGTCCGTCACTCGCATTTCACCCACAACGTCGGAGTGAATTGCGAGTGACGGACAGGCCATTTCGGTGACAGTCGCGGTGTCCCTCGGAAATAAAAAATCCATGCGCGGTTAAAATAAAAAAATAATTCAAATAAAGCCCCGCGCTACGCTTGGGCTGCCGCGGACCTCACGGCCTCACACACACCACAGTGTAGCTACTGTTCTTGAGGCCGTTGGTGGTGGTTTGGCCGTTCGCGACATAGACGTCCCACGCAAAATTAGCATTGAGGGAGTTCGTCGAGGACGACCAGAAGTTATTCGTCGCCGTCAAAAAGTTAGTCGCAGGCACTGAGAGAATTCCGTGCTCGTAGCCGCTCATGAGTTCTTTTTGTGTCGGTAAGCGCCAGTCGCTTTTGAAGTTATAAGTAAGCGCATCGCAATAGCTGAGCGCAGCAGGCCAAGTCTTAGTCGCCGCGGCTTGGGCAGACCACTCAAGACTAGAGATTTTATCTTTATAAGAACAGCCTGCTGGCGTTCCCGCACATGTAGACGCTATGGTACCATTAGTGGTTGTCACATCTCTCCAGACGTTTGTGTCACCTGCAGTGACTTCGACGCCGCCGCACTGAGTGTCCGTTGACCAGCCCGTGACAAGGGATGGAGGTACAAAATAATCGTCAATAGTGTCCCAAATATCCAGCGCGGTGCCGGATGTCACCCCTGATGTACCGATTGATCCAACCAGCCCGTCGTAGTTGTAAATAGAACTCTTAACAGTATTCCTACAATTATATTTTAATTTACCGGTGACCGTTCCTGTCGGAGCGACAACAGATGTCCCGGCTCTTAAGTCCCAAGGATCAGGAGTTGTGAGTGTTCCCGCCGTGCTAAAAATTGATACGCCAAAGGCTATATTGGCGCCCAGGATATTTGCGTCTCCGGCGTGGATATAGGCCCCGCCTGCTGAGTCAAAATACTCGAAGTTACTATTGGACGTGATCTTTGTGGTAAAGAACGTATTGGTTAAATCAGCCGTCGCCGTATTAGATGCCAGAGGATAGGTACTGGACGGATAATTCCCCGTCACGCCGGCGACGGTAGCCCCGGACTTGATATTACCCGCGGTCAAATTCGTCAGATCAGCCGACGTATATGTCGCAGTCGTCACACAGCCCGTGACCGCGTTAGTAGAACAATCAGCCAAGGTGCCCGCAATACCGCCTAACGTCAATGACGTGCGAATTGCTGTTTTATTCGTGTTGATCGCATCATAACTGATCGCCTTTAGGGGCTGCGTGCTCAGGGCATAAGTTGGAAGATAACACCCTGAGCCATCCGCGGCGCAGGTTGACAGTGACGGGGTCAACTGCGCTCCTGGATCACCATATGCTGGCGCTGTAGACAACACATTGCCCGCGGCTGGATATGTCAGAGTACCGGTGCTACCCGTACCGGCCACACCATATGTGACACCCGTGTAGACTTTACCAACTGGCGGCAAGGTCACGTTACCCGCGATGCCGGCAATAGCAACGCCCGAAACGATATTACCAGCGATAGCCACAGACATGTCAGCGGATTTAAATCCCGCCACAGCTACGCAGCCTGTCGCCCCGTCGGCGGCACAGTTAGCCGGCGCAAGTGTTGCGGTACCAGCAGTACCAAAAAGTGTTCCGGTATAAGAACTAGCCACCGGCGTAGCGCTTACGCTTGCGTAATAGCCCGCTCCAGGGAACGCGGTCGCAAGGCTCCATGACACTCGGTTAGTTAACGACGGCACAAGCTGGGCTAAGGGATCACCGTAAGATGGCGCTGTAGACAACACATTGCCCGCGGCTGGATATGTCAGAGTACCGGTGCTAGCCGTACCGGCCACACCGTATGTGACACCCGTGTAGACTTTACCAACTGCCGGCAAGGTCACGTTACCCGCGGTGCCGGCAATAGTAACGCCAAAAACAATATTACCAGCGAGGAGATTCGTCATATCGGCTGATTTATACGAGCTTGTAGTAACGCAACCGATAGCACCGTTCGATAAACAATCAGGCGCCGAAGGTGTCACTGATCCAGCCACA